>JAILOD010000027.1 GCA_024691015.1 Lachnospiraceae bacterium | reverse complement strand
TGGAATTTTCATCATCAGTCTTTTAATATTGTTATACTATTTCATTAAGATTAAGGATTCTCTTAATATTAAACTGCTTTATGCAGCATTAACACTTAGCAGTGTTGCTTTTATCTGTTTTATATCAGATGGCGGCTGGTGGGCACGTTTTACACCTTATGTATATCTTCTCACCATCCTTGCTCTTACCATATTATTCAGATTCTCAAAAGGAACGCTGACCGGATTTTTCAGGGTCGCAGTGATTATTATTCTGATCTTAAATTCTCTGGTGTTCTGGCAGGTACCCGTGGACACCGTTAATTACAGTCAGCACTTTATCGAGCAGTTTAAGGCTTTCAGAGGATATACTATAGACTATGATGTATCTCAGTATATGTTCTACGGAAAATATTTTGATCTGGATGATAACGGTATAAAATATAATGTTGTAACTGATATAGACCGAAACAGATGTGACGGTATTCTTTACGAAGACCCTTTCAATCTTTGCCCCGGACAGGACAGGAGTATTCTTGAATAAACGTATTTCAATAAAAATTCTTATATTGTTTACAGCATCTGTGATCCTGCTTTCAATTATCGGTCTGGCTCTTATGGTCCACATCAATTCAGATCCGGATAAAATGCCCACAGTCATAATTAACGGCAGATATGATATAGATCCTGTATTTATGTACCAGAAGACAGAAGACGAATATTATCTTTTTCTGCCATCATTTACAAAGAATGATCTGACTACTATAGATTTTACTTATCCTGTCAGATACATGCTTACAATGGATGAAGGGGGAAATCTGTCACGTTTTAATAACTCAGACACCATTGAAGCCCTGAAATACAATACTCCATACAGTTTCAGTCTTCATAACAGACATGATGATATCATTAGGAACGGTACCATTACCTTGCTCAAGGCTGATTCTCTTCCTACCGTATTTTTAAATACTGCATCCGGGTCCATGGATCATCTGGACGATAGTTTTGATCATTCTACTCACGAAAAAGGTAGTTTTACCGTTTTGAATGCCGATGGCAGCATCGATTACACTTCCGATGTTCCTGACATTAGAGGACGTGGAAATTCCACTTGGGATGAAGAGATAAAAAAGCCCTACCAGATAACTCTGCCTTTTGAAAAGTCCATTCTGGGAATGAGCACTACTGATAAATACCTCCTGCTTGCAAACAGCAAAGACCGCTCAAAAATTTGTAATTCTATAGTCTGCGGTGCAGCCGCACATCTTGGTTTTCCGGGAAGTGCCTCTATGCAGTATGTCGAAGTATATCTTAACGGGAAATATAACGGACTGTATCAACTTTCAGAAAAGATAATTGTCGGCTCAAGCCGATTAAATATCACTAACCTTGAAGAAAAAAACAACTTCTCTGATGAGAAGACAAGTGGAAGCCAGTTTTTCTACGAACAGGGCACGGACGGTATAAGCGAGGCTGCCGGTGTAAACGCAGAAACGAGTGATGATGTCGACATCACCGGAGGATATCTTTTGGAACGAAACAACGGCATAAGATATTCCGAATCCATTAGTCGATTTACGGTTTCCCAGGGCGACCCCTACGTTATCAAAAGCCCTGCTTTTTCTTCAAAAGCAGAGGTTGAATATATCGCCTCTCTTTTTCAGGAACTTACCGACCGCACCGATACTGGAACCGATATTTCAGATATAGCCGACTATAAGAGTTTTGCAGACATGTATATTCTGGAAGAATTCTTTGCGGATGAGGCCTGTGGCTCTACCAGCGCTTATTATTACAAGGATTCCGATCTGGTAGATAACCATATCTATGCCGGTCCCGCCTGGGATTTTGACAAATGTATGGGACAGTCCGGTATAGGTGTCATTGATTTCAGAAGAGGTTTAAATTATCTTACAGCAAACGGCAGCCAGACTCTGCTCTACTATAATCTTGCCAGAAAGGATAGGATTTTTATCGAAACGGTAAAACAGGAATACTATGAAAGATTTCTGCCCTATGTCCGTACTCTGATAGATGAAAAAGTTGATGAATACTATTCATATGTAACCCGTGATAACACCATGGACTGTATTCGCTGGGATATCCCACCTGAAAAAGTTGCAAAAGACAGACTGAATATCCTTTCATACCTTGAAGAAAAATCTGCTTTTATGAGTGAATGTTTTGAACGTGAAGAAGATGTTTGCATAGTTCACTACAATAATATTGACGGAGGCAGAAGTCCCTATATGGGTATTTTAAAAGGTGACCGTATAGAGGTTATGCCCCAGGTAAAAACACCCGGTGTAGAGCTTCTTTACTGGTATGATAAAGAAACAGGCGACAAAATCGACGAGGACTATATAGTTACAAAAGACATGGAAATCTACCCCGCAACCGAGCCTGTAAATAACTGAGGGAAATGTAATTTTAATGCTCATCCGGCATACAATGCAGTGTGTACCACCATCTTGCCACAGCAGTCCCGATGATTATCACATAACCGATGATACTTAAAAGCACAGGCACCTCACCTAAGAATATCATCCCAAGTATTGCCGCAAATATAACCTGCGTATAATCAAATACGGATATCTCTTTAGCCGGAGCAAATTTATAGGCAGTAGTGATCCCAAACTGTCCTATACTTGCTGCAACACCTGCACAGATCAGAAATAATATCTGTTTTGTGCTCATCGGATGATAATCGAATATAAAGAACGGAATACTCACCAAACAGGAAAACAGCGAAAAACAAAGAACGATTATAGGGGTCCTCTCTCCCTTCCCTCCCAGCTTTCTTACAAACACATAGGCAGTACCCGCTCCAAAGCCTCCGTATAGCCCAAGGAGTGCCGGAACAACAGACAGTTCACCTCCGGGTCTTATAATAAGCAAAGCTCCCGTAAAAGCAATTATCGTAGCTATAATATCAACCGCCTTAGGCATTTCCTTTAGAATAAAAATTGAAAGGATTATGGCAAAAAAAGGTGATAACTTATTAAGCATATTTGCATCCGCTATCCCCAGATGATCTATTGCGTAAAAATTACATATCAGTCCCGATGTACCAAAAATACATCTCAAAGCTATATCCCCGAAACAACCCTTTTTTATTCTAATTCCCTTTCCCTCTTTAACAATCGGGATCAAGGCTATCAATGCCGCTATACTGTTTCTGAAGAATACCTTCTGCATTGTCGGAACATCTCCCGAAAGACGAACAAAAAATGTCATAAGTGAAAACCCAAAGGCAGCTGCAATAATACAAAGAATTGCCTTAATCTTCGGATTCTTAATCATCCCCTTCATATCCTGACTGCTCCTCAAAAAAATTTCTTTGATTTTACCACATTTTTAACTATATTCTCAAAAAACCCCTTCTTATCTATTTTGATAAGAAGGGGCTTTCTTAATTCCGATCATTCAACCGGAAGCTTTACAACCGCTTTTTTATAATGAGTTTTTTCACCCATATCCTTGCAAGCCTTATGTGCATCCGAAGGAAATGCTACCCAGAACATTCCCTCGTCTATTTTAAACACGTGTTTAACATCACCCGACAGCATCTCAAAATCCTTTATGTTGTCATATGTCTTACTTACCTTTAAATCTTCTATATCATCCCAGGCAACAAGCTCTGATCCCTTTAATATCACCTGTACATCAATATACCTTCTGTGAGCTTCGTAATCCCCTTCGGATATATCAACCGTATCGCCTTCCTGTATCATAAAATATCCGCCTTCAAATTCATAACGCCCAACTTTCGGATCTTTACCAAGTGATTCAAGTACTTTTACCGCATTATCCAGATGTGGCAGCATTTCTCTGTAATTAGATACAAGACTATACTTATCAATTATCATTATTTTCACCTCTCGTTATCCGGGTTCGATTTATATAGTATATTTAACCCCAAACCCAATATTTATATGTTTAAGTGTTATGCGTAGAATTATAAAAACTTTTATTTGATTTTTCAATAAGAACAAGTGCACTCATTATATAAAGATTTTCACTTTCCTGTACAATATTTACCTTTGACCGAATCTTTCAAAATCGAGTAGGGACGATGTAATCTCATCCTACTCGTTAAGCGATCCACCGGTCGGCTTCAGCCGAAAAATTTCCTCCCGGCGGCTTTACGATAATAAAAACGGACAGTATACATTACTGCCCGTTTTTAAGAGAGGGGGAATTTACTTTTATCATCTTTTTGTCTGTTGTTTTATACGGAACAATTAAAAAAAAAAACAGGGGATTTTAATAAAATTTAAAAATACCGCAGTTTTTCTGCGGTATTTTTATCTGGCAATATGTAATTCCCCGGCTTAAACTCCCTTATCCGGTTTAATATTTAAAAACAGGCTCCCCATCTTCTTTAAAATCAACCTTCATAAGCATGGTATGTCTGTTTGGATTATAAAGAGGATCTCCAACGATCTCTTTTTCTGTCCTTGCGTGATATACCATAATGATATTTCCATCATCATCAGTAGTAAAGGAATTATGTCCCGGCCCATATATGCTCAAGCTTTCATCCGAAGCAAGAACAGGCCTGGTTTCCTTCTTCCAGTTCTGAGGATCTAAAAGATCACTGTTCTCATCTGCGGAAAGAAGTCCCATACAATACGCCGGACCTGTATCGGATGCCGAGTATGTAAGGTAAATCCTGCCCTTATTCTTAAGAACCGCCGGACCTTCATTAACCCAGAAACCAATTCTTTCCCAAGCATAGTCGGGAGAAGTGATGAGCTCCTGAATGGTCTTTAATTTATTGGGGCTTTCCATTTCTGCAATGTAAAGGTTGGATATCTGTTTTCCGCTGCCAACCTTTTCGGCCCACACAAAATAATTCTTTCCTTTGTGCTCGAAGGTTGTACCGTCCAAAGAGAACTGGGTAAATGAAAATTCATCGTCATCAGCAGGAAGCATAGGCCCGCATTCAACCCATTTGTCATTCATAGGATCTTCACCCTCACACTTAAGTACATACGGCCTTATATTCCAGATATCATCCTTATCTCCTGCCGCAAAATAGATGTACCATCCTCCGAAGAGATAATGCAGCTCCGGTGCCCATACATGAATGCTCATTTTTCCTTCGGGGTGTTTGTGCCAAACTTCCTTTTCCTTGGCATTTTTAAGTCCTTCAATACTATCGGCACAGCGAAGCCTTATTCCATCATATTCGGGCACGGAAGCAGTAAAATAATACTCCCCGTTTTTTCCTTTGGTCACAAAAGGATCTGCCCTCTGTGTAATAAAAACCTTGTTGTATTCTGTCATATATATCACCCTTTAACTGCTCCGGCAGTCATTCCTTCGATGAAGTATTTCTGGAATGCTACGAAGAGTATGAATATAGGTATTATGGAGAAGAATGCGCCGACTATAAGCAGGCTGTAGTTATCTCCATAAGGATTGATCAGCGTGTTAAGACCTAAAGTCAATGTGTATTTCTCTGATGAACGGATAACCAACAGAGGCCACATATAGTTGTTCCAGGCATTCATACCATTAAGGATCGCCATAGCTGCAAATGCGGGCTTCATTATCGGTATGATCAGTTTAAAGAATATGCCGTATTCCGTAGCTCCGTCGATACGTCCTGCTTCAATTAGCGATTTCGGAAGACCGAGAAGATACTGCCTGAAGAAGAATATTGTGGATGCGTGTGCAAGGAAAGGAAGCACAATAGCCACATAGCTGTCCATAAGATGCCAGTCTGACATCTGCTTATAAAGAGGAAGCATTACTACTTCAAAAGGAA
>JAILOD010000011.1 GCA_024691015.1 Lachnospiraceae bacterium | reverse complement strand
CAAGATCAAGGATACGTATGCCGACAAAACTGGATTTGCCAACAACACAGTATAGTTATAGAATAAGTTTTGCAAATTTTGATTAATATATTTCATACAGATTTAATGTCTTTTTATATCTTGAATTTTCCAAAGGTAAATTTACGCTGTCTACTATAACCCTTCCGGTTGACAAAGATTTTGAAATATGATAATTGTAAAAAGGAACAAGGGAGTTCACGTATTCGTGAGCTCCCTCTTTTTGTCTGAATTGATTTCTTTATGCGAAATAATTATCGGAGGAAATGGCCATGAGAACAATGGATACGAATGACTGGATGCTCTTAAACAGCATTATCTATAAAATCTATACTATGAACAACATTGATGACATGAGAGCACAGTTTTTAGAACAGATGAAGACTCTCATAGATTACGACAGTGCGGATTTTCTGCTAGCATCACCCGATGGGAAAAAGAAGCTGGTATCTCCCGTTTTATATAACTGTGAGGAGGATATGTCCATAGCATACGACGAGATCGATTACAGCAGGGGGATATTATACAGCGGGAGAACGTTGATATACAGGGAAACCGATATCATCGATGATGAAAAAAGAGTGGAGACCGACTACTACAAGAAGGTATATAAGACAAACAACTGGCACTATTCGCTTCAGATGGTTCTTGCCAGAAAGAAGGAGTTTGTCGGAGTGGCCACTTTTTACAGGACCATAGGCAAGGATGATTTCGTTTATGACGATATCTTTATTCTGGACCTGTTAAAGGATCACCTCGCTTTCAGGCTCTACCAGCAGATGAAAAGCGGAGATCTTTTAAGCGAGAAGCTTTCGGTTTCGGCAGCAACAGAGAAATACGGTCTTACAAGACGTGAGGAGACCATACTAAAGCTCCTTATGGAGGGGAGGGATAATGCCACGATATGCGAATCCCTGGTGATCTCCGAGAACACGCTGAAAAAACACATACTCAATACCTATCGGAAACTGGGTATAAGAAACAGGGTGGGACTTTTTAAGATGATAAGAGAAAGAGAGTAGTATTTCAGCCAGTTTAAGGGTGGAAACGGATATGCAAACTACTTAAAAAGAAGTAGAAAAATGGTCAATTTGATTAGTTGAAAAGCAAAATTTAATGCTTTATATTTACCCTATCAAAATTGATATCGCATAAAGATCAAATAAAGAAATCGAAAAGAATGGCAAGGGAGCCTCGTAAGAGAATCCCCTGCCTTTTTTATTTTAACGAAAGAATACTGCGCCGGGGTTTGCAGGCAGAACGTGAATCGGGTGGCGGATCATAGCTTTCTTAAGGAGGATGGAATTATGAAGGAATTAATAATCATTATCAGACCTGAAAAACTGGAAGATGTAAAAGATGTTCTGGATAAGGTCCACTGCGGAGGAATGACGTTATCAACCGCGATGGGTTGCGGAACACAGAAGGGCTCCTCCGAAGGAAGCGTCAATGAGATCAAAGGACTTAAGACAACCATAAATCTTTTGCCAAAGATAAAGGTAGAGGTTGTTGTGGATGATAAGGATGTTGATACGGTGATAATGAATATCAGAGAAGTATGTGCGACGGATCACGTGGGAGACGGAAAGATATTTATCAGAAGTATAGATGATGCCGTAAGGATCCGTACAGGTGAAAGAGGCCTGAAGGCATTGTAAGCGGAGGTGTTTACATGAGTACGATCGTAGAATTGACCGGGGTTAACAAGCTTTACGGTACCAATCACGTGGTAAAAGATCTGAATATAAAGGTTGACGAAGGCGAGTTTCTTACACTTCTGGGGTCTTCCGGATGCGGAAAGACCACAACTCTAAGGATGATAGCAGGGTTTGAAGAGCCCACAACCGGATCCATAAAAGTAGAAGGGGAATCCATAGAAGAAAAAGAACCGTTCGAGAGAAATGTAAATACCGTTTTCCAGACATATGCCCTGTTCCCTCATAAAACCATTTTTGACAATATAGCATACGGCTTGAAGATGAAGAAGGTTCCGAAGGCTGAGATCAGGGAAAGAGTACTTGAGATGATGGAGATGGTCCAGCTTACCGGTTTTGAGAACAGATATCCGAGCCAGTTGTCCGGAGGTCAGAAGCAGAGAGTGGCAATTGCAAGAGCACTTATCAACAGACCGAGAGTACTTCTCTTAGATGAACCTTTGGGAGCACTGGATTTAAAGCTCAGAAAGCAGATGCAGCTTGAGCTTAAGCGCTTACAGAAGAAGCTTAATATCACCTTCATATATGTAACGCACGATCAGGAAGAAGCGCTGACCATGAGCGACAGGATAGCGATCATGCATGACGGGGTTGTGGACCAGCTCTCAACACCTACCGAGATATACGAGCATCCGGCAACAAGATTTGTGGCAACCTTCATAGGAGAGACGAATATTTATGACGGCTGTGTGACAAGTGTTCATGAAGGGGTTGCAACAGTTACACTCGAAAACGGTGCGGTCAAGGTTAAATGTGATGACAGCTTCTCGATACTTGAATACGCAACGGTTTCGGTAAGACCCGAAAAGATGCGATTTGACAGCAAAATGCACGAGGGCTTCGAGCTGGTGGCAGTAGTTAAGGACTATGTATATGTGGGATCCGTTTTAAAGTGCATAGTTTCACTTCCAAACGGAAATGAGCTGAAGATCGAAAGACTGGCCGGACAGGAGCTGCCACAGATCGGCAGCAGGATCTATCCATATTGGGAGCCGGAGGACGGAGTGCTTATACATAATGACAGTTATAAGATATTCAAGGCCCTGGATGAGATTAAGCTTGCATAGGATTTACTTAGGAGGAGCTATGGCAGGTAAGACAACAAAACATGAGTTGAAATCAAATACTGTACCGGCAATGGTCACAGTCGGACCGGTAGCCTTACTTCTTCTGTTTCTGGTAGTTGCACCTCTGATCTTCGTGGCTGTAATGAGCTTTTGCGAGACCGATGAATTCTATAACGTGGTTTACAGCTTTACGGCAGAAAATTACGCAAAGCTTGTTTCACCGGAATATATAAAGATATATGCCCAGTCACTTCTCATAGCATTTATAACCACAGTACTTTGCGTACTTATAGGTTACCCTTTTGCATACATCATAGCCAGGACAAAGAGCAAAAAGAAGCAGCTTTTATATATGCTGGTGATAATCCCGTTCTGGACAAATTCACTTATAAGGATATATGGCTGGAGGACGTTCTTAGGAAGCAGCGGTTGGCTGAATAAGCTTCTGGTTTTCTTAAATATAACACCGGAGCCATTGGATCTTCTGTATAAGACGGGGACTACCGTTCTCGGTATGGTCTACTGCTTCATACCGTTTATGGTGCTTCCGCTATATACAGCCATTGAGAAGCTGGATACCAGTCTTTTGGAGGCTTCGGGAGATCTCGGAGCAAAGCCCTTAAATACGCTGATAGAGGTTATTCTTCCGCTTACCTCCGGGGGCATCTTTTCCGGATGCATTATGGTATTTATCCCCTGTCTCGGATATTTCTTCGTATCAAATATTCTGGGCGGAGGAAATACGGATATGATCGGTAACCTTATCGAAAGACAATTCAAGAGTGCAAATAACTGGCCTCTGGGCGCTGCGTTATCGATCATACTTATCATAGTCACTTTGATACTTGTAAAGATATATCAGAAGCTCGGCGGAGATATGGACAGTCTGGGAGTTTGAGGAGGTGCTTATGAAAAAAGAAAGAAAAGAAAAACGAAATAAGTTTATAAGCATCCTCTTCTGCCTGATGGTGTACATCTATCTGTTCCTTCCGATCTTTGTAATAGTTGTGAATTCATTTAATGCTACAACATCAAAGCCGTATTTAAGCTGGAAGGGATTTACATTTGACTGGTACGTTAAGCTTTGGGACAATTCGGCACTTTTGGGTTCATTTGGAAATACCATCATCATAGCAGTAGTCAGTACCCTGCTTTCCACCATTATAGGAACTCTCGGAGCTGTGGGAATCTACAGATACAAGTTTAAAGGAAAAAGTGTAATAAACGGACTTTTATATATTCCGGTGGTGATTCCGGAGATAGTAATAGGAATAGCCCTGCTCACGATCTTCTCAAACGCAAATATTCCGAGAGGCATGCTGACGCTGATCCTTTCGCACGTGAGCTTCAGCGTTCCGTACGTGATATTCAACGTAAGAGCGAGGCTTTCGGGCTATGACAAGTCCATTGAGGAAGCCAGTATGGACCTCGGGGCAAACAGACTGGTGACATTTTTTGAGATTACCCTTCCGGTGCTTGCACCGGGAATAGCGGGAGGAGCTCTCCTGGCCTTTACTCTTTCCATAGATGATGTGATCATAAGCTATTTTGTAAACGGCCAGACAAAAACATACCCATTAAAGGTTATGGAAAGCATAAAAAGCGGTGTTTCTCCGGATGTGAACGCACTCTCAACCCTGGTACTGATCGCAACGATCGGGTTAGTGTTCATCACGCAGAGCGGAATCTTATCCGGTAAGCATAAAAAAATCTGACAGCAGATTTAAAAGAGGAGGAAACTATTATGAAAATGAAGATCACGGCAACATTGTTATCATTGGTATTACTGTGCCTATGTGTGGCAGGATGCGGCACGGCTCAGGCAAATGCAGCCGAAAAAAAGGATGGCGGAGAATTAAATCTGTTTGTCTGGACAGAGTATGTTCCCGATTCGGTTGTTGAAAAGTTTACAGAGGAGACCGGTATCAAGGTTAACATGTCAACATTCTCATCAAATGAGGATATGCTTGCAAAGGTAAAATCAGAGGCTCCCGGAGCATATGATGTATTGAATCCGAGTGACTATATGGTGGCTCAGATGATAGCTCAGGATATGCTTAAGGAGCTGGATTTCGACCAGCTTCCCAACTTTTCGCATATAGGAGAAAGCTATAAGAACCCTTCCTATGATCCCGGAAACGTTTATTCAGTTCCGTATATGGGAGGTGCGGGAGCGATCGTTGTAAATACCGATAAGGTTGATAAGGAGATCAAAAGCTATGCGGATCTTTTTGATCCCTCACTTGAAGGACAGCTGGTAGTACTTGACGATTTCCGTGCGGTTATCGGAATGACAAGTAAAGCCTTAGGATATGATCTCAACGAGACCGATCCCGCAAAGCTTGAGGAAGTATCAGCAAAGCTTATGGAACTGAAAAAGAATGTAGCTCTTTATGATTCGGATTCGCCAAAGAGTGCACTTATCGCAGGAGACTGCAGTGCAGGTATGATATGGAGTGCCGAGGTGGCAATGGCTATGGAAGAGGTTCCCTCTATCGAAGTGGTCTACCCCGAAGAAGGTCCCTATCTTTTCTTTGATAACTGGGTTGTATCAAAGGAATCACCCAACTATGACAATGCAATGAAATGGATCAACTTTGTAATGGACCCCGAAAATATGGCGATGATCCTGGACGAGTTCCCTTATCTTTGTGCAAACACAGATGCGATCAAATTAAAGGGAGATGAATACAGCTCCAATCCGGCAAAGAACCCTCCGGCAGATGCTATTGCAAAGGGAAGCTATGTTGAGAACCTCGACAGCGAAACACTGGATATTTACAATGAAATGTGGACAAAATTAAAAGAGTGATACAGATAAATTAAAAACAAAGACAAAGC
>JAILOD010000304.1 GCA_024691015.1 Lachnospiraceae bacterium | reverse complement strand
TATATTGACTTTACAATTGTAACCTCATTATAATCGTAAAGTCGTATTACGGTCAATATTATACATTTTCTGATAAACATGTCGACAATTGAGACTGGATGACAAAATCAGCTACATAAATAGCCATATATTTATATTGCGTAAAATATATATTATGTTATACTAATCCTTGCCTTTATTGTTGTAAAGTGGTAAAATTCATAAGAATTTTATGATATTATGTAAATTAGAAAATGGTGTTTGAGGAGTTGTTATTATGAAGTATTCTAAGATCGTTCCATTGTTCATGTCATTTGTTTTAACAGCGTCTTTACTTACCGGCTGCGGTGAAAAGGCAGAAGTTGTCGAGGCGGATACAACCATCGAAGTAGAGGTTGGCAATCCTGAACTCACAACCATTACGGTAAGCTCTGATTTCTCGGGAACCGTTCAGGCAGAAAGCCAGGTTCTGGTCATTCCCAAGATCGCCGGAGAGGTTGTAGAAAAGAATTACGAGATCGGAGATCACGTTAACGAAGGAGATCTTTTGTTTGCTATCGATGATACTTCGGCACAGATTGCCCTTAAACAGGCAAAGGCAGGGGTTACGCAGGCACAGGCCGGTTACACTTCACAGCAGGCATCAACAGCCAGCACCATAGCATCAGCAGCTGAAACACTCGGAAAGATGTCCACAAACGAACAGCAGCTTGCAAATGCCGTTGATTCCGCATATGCACAGAAGATCGCAGCAGGCAACAATCTTGATACTGCAGGAGCAACAGAAGAGTATCAGGACGATAAGCTTGAGGATTTAAAGGATGATCTTGAAGATGCAAAGGATAAAAAGGATAAATTAAAGAAACAGTTAAATGAATCCGGAGGAGATGAAACCATTGCAGCGGCTTATGAAACAGCCAAATCAACAGTAGAATCCCTGGAGGATGCAATTGATGAGCTTGAGCTTACTCACAGATCCGGTGCAAACAGTGCGGAAAGCGCTGAGATGAATTATTATGTGGCACAGGAAGGCTATGATCTTGCGGTAAAGAATCAGCAGGATTATCAGAATTATACCAAGAATACCACTCTTTACGGAGTTAATGCCCAGGTAGTAGGTGCCGATGCGGCTCTTACAAATTCAGGTGCTTCCCTTGAAACGGCAAAGGCAAATCTTGAAAATGCCCAGCTTGCTCTTGATTATACCAAGGTAAAGGCTCCTGTAGCCGGTGTCATCACGAATATAGGTGTTTCACTTCACAATATGGCCAGCCAGTCAACGGTTGCCTATACTATTGAAGCTGATGCGAAGAGCAAGGTTGTGTTTTATGTTGCCGAAGAAACAGTGAAGAATTTAAAGCCCGGTAATGATGTTCATATCAGCAAGGGTACAAATTCATATGAAGGCAGGATAACAAACGTTGCTGATACAATTGACAGTGAAACGGGTCTGTTTGAGATCGAGGCTTCCGTAAACGGTTCAAATGATCTTGTAACCGGTTCAACGGTAAGTGTCAGAACCGTCACCAGAGAGGCGGATAAAGCCGTATCTGTTCCTATCAACTCCGTATTCTATGACGAAGAACAGCCCTATGTATTTGTTAATGAAGGTAACGTGGCAAAGAGAGTTGACATAGAGACCGGTCTTTCAAATGAAAGTGTTGTTGAAGTTGTTTCGGGACTTACGACAGATGATAATGTAATTACATCTTATTCCACAAAGCTAAAAGACGGATCAGAAATAAAAGTCATCAGCAGTGCAAAGGAGAGTAACTAATGCATCATTTGACGAAAGGGATCCTGAAAAGGCCCATAACAGTTCTTGTAACGCTTATGGCATTGGTAGTCTTTGCCTTTGTGTCCATTAAGTCAATTACGATGAAGCTTACTCCTGATATGTCCATTCCGATGCTCGCAGCATATACGATATATCCGGGAGCCGCACCTGAAGAGGTGGATGAGCTTGTTTCAAAGAAGATAGAATCAAACTGTGACAAGGTTTCCGGCGTTAAATCGTCCCAGAGCAGATCCAGTGAAAACGTATCCATAGTAATACTTCAGTTCGATTACGGCACAGATCTGGATGACGCCTACAATGACGTAAAGAAACAGCTGGATGCACTTGCCAACGAGCTTCCGGAGGACTGCCAGACACCTCTCTTGATAGAAGCCGATTTTGAGGCTATGGATGATCTTACCATTTCGGTAACACCCACAGCAGAAGGTGTGGATGTATTAAAAACCGTTAATGATAATGTTGAGCCCATGCTTTCCACCATGAGTGCTTTGGCACAGACAACCATAACGGGCGGAGATGAAAGATACATCAGCGTAGAGCTTATTCCCGAATATGCCCAGCAGTACGGCTTCTCGATCGACTCGATCTGTTCTGCCATAACAGCAGTTAACTTCAGCATGCCTGCAGGTAGCGCGGATTACGGTTCGCAGAATCTTTCGCTTGCGGCCGAAGCCAAATACGAAACAATTGAAGAGCTTGAGCAGGTTCCGATCACAACCTCTACAGGCAAGACCATTCATCTGGGTGATGTTGCCCGTATCAAATATGCCGTTTCGGAAAAATCGGAATACAGCCGATATAACGGTGTAAGTAACGTCAGTATCGGCCTTAAAAGGAAGAACGGCTCCACGGCCGTAGATCTTTCCAATCAGTATAAAAAGCTTTTACCGAAGCTTCAGGCTGAAAATCCGGATCTCAATTTCGATGTGGTATATGATACCGCTGATGAGATCATAAGCTCATTAAAATCGGTTGCAGTAACTCTTATCGAAGCCATCATTCTTTCGATGCTTGTTCTGTTCATCTTTTTCGGTGATTTTAAAGCATCACTCATAGTTGGCAGTTCGATGCCCATTTCGCTGTTGTTCACCTTTATCCTTATGGGATTTATGAACTTCTCGTTAAATATAGTAACGATGAACGCTCTCGTTATCGGTATCGGTATGATGGTTGATAACGCGATAGTCGTTATAGAGATGTGTTTCAGAAAACGGGACGACGGTCTTACATTTATGGATGCGGCATACGAAGGAACCAAACTGGTTATAAACTCCATAACCGGTTCCACCATTACAACCATCGTAGTTTACCTGCCTCTGGCCCTTATGAAGGGACTTTCCGGTCAGATGTTTAAAGAGATGGGCTTCACCATTATCTTTGCGATCGGTTCCTCTCTTATCTCAGCTATGACGATCATTCCGTTCTTCTTTTCAAGGTTTAAGCCTGTTGAGAAAAAGGAAAACATTACAAACCGCGGGCTCAGACGTTTTGCTGAGGTATACGGTAAGATACTTGCAAGGATCCTCA
>JAILOD010000147.1 GCA_024691015.1 Lachnospiraceae bacterium | reverse complement strand
GGTAAAGGAACCGAGATAGGAACTTACGAGAATACCTTTACACTTTCATTTAACGGAACAGATGCAAAGGAAAGCAACTATGATGTTACATATGTATACGGTACACTTAAGGTAACAGGCAGTGAAGTGAATCCCACAGTAAGTTCAAATACTCTGGGCTCCGTTAATAAACTTGCCGCATCCGTAACAAAATCCGGAACGATCAGCGTTTCGTGGAAGGGTGTAAAAACCTATTATTCAAAAGCAGATAAAAATACAAGGGATTCAAAATACAAGAAAACCTTATATAAGGTATACAGATACAATAAGAAAGAAGGCAGCTGGACAGATCTTACAAAGACACCGATAACAGCTACCAAGTATACAGATAGCAGAGCAGCCGGCTGTGATTCACTTATTTATAAGGTTGTTCCCTACGGATATGATATAAATGCCGTATCAGGAAACGGTGCAGCTGCATATATTATGGCTAAGCCTTTGATGTATCAGGCACAGCCGAACGGTAATTACGACGGAATTAAGGTTGAGTTCACCAATGTAGGTGCGGATTCATATACTCTTGTACATTATACAAACAAGAAATATCCCGAAGAAGTAAACCTCATTAGCAGTGCGCTTACTCTTTCTGCCAATGAGCAGGCTCTGACATCATACCAGTATGTAGATAAGGGCGGAAGTGCTGTTACGATCACAGGATCGGAAAATTACAAGACTAAGTATTACTTTAAGGTTAAGGCTAATGCGTACACATTTGATGATGAGACATTAAAAGTCACGGTTGATGAAACGGGATATACCTCAGTTGTAAACGCAAAGCTGGCAGGAGCTTCAACAGAGCTTGTCAGTGTTTCATCCGATTATTACAACAGCGTGTATGTAGAGTGGAAAAAGGATTCACGTGTAGAAACAGACAATAAAAAGGATAAATACATTCTTTACCGTTCCACCAGCAGAGCCGGAAAATACAGTGCGGTTCTTACAATGCAGGGTAATAAGATAAATTCTGCACTGGAAAGCGGAAAGCTTGAATATATAAGTGCAAATGGTTCTTATAAGTATCATTTTACCAATCTGAAACCTGAAGTTACTTATTATTACAGGATCAAGGTGGTTGATGAAGGTGTTTCCAGCGGACTCAGCGATTATATGTCGATAAGACCCGTGCTGGATGATATATACAAGATTTCCGTAGCATCCAAAACCACAAAGTCCATGCAGATTCAGGTGGGAAGTATATCCGGAGCTGATGCATACAGGGTTTATTATACGAAGATCAGTGATTATGACCCGGATAAGAATTATACAAGTGACGAGATCAAAGCTCTAATAGGAAAGGTTACACCTAACTACAAGAAGGTTAAGTATTCCAGAAACAAGACAGACTGGGTTGATACGTTGACCGTTACAGGACTCACATTCGGTGAATACTACGGCTTCTATGTAGAGCCTATGAACAGTAACCACGAACACGTGACGGCTGAAGCGAACAGAAAATATGTTGCGGGAATGGCCCTTATTGCGGCACCGACGGTTACCGCAAAGGCAGACAGTCTGACACAGATCAGCTTCACATTTACAAAGGTGGCCGGCGCTACGGGTTATTATATCCAGTATTCAACGGATCCGTCCATCAGCCAGAAGAATGCTGCCGATATGGAAGCGTATTATGTGGATAAGAAAACCAAAAAGACCATATATAATAAACGTAAGGTTACAATTCCCAATGTAACACCTGGTGTTCCTTATTATATAAGGGTTACTGCCTTAAGAAGCGGAACAAAGGTGGAGACGACCAATTCACACGGTATATTCGGTGATGACAGCGATGCTGTAAGTGTATATGGATGTCCCAAGGCAGTTAAGAACCTTAAGGCCACTTATCCTGCGGCCGGAGGTGTTTCCGTAAATGCAACGATCGGCTTTACTCATACTACAACAGGTAAGTCCGGTTCGGCTGATCTGTACGGATATAAGATCGACAGGGTACTTTATAAATACAATACAAAGACCAAGAAGTATGATATATCCGAAAACGGTATCACGGTATATAGAGATTATATGGCCGGAAATGTTACCTCTACCAGTCCTTCGTTTACAAATACTTCAGCAGAGGCTATACCTGCTGGATATCTGGCAGAATACACGGTATATCCCGTTTACTATTCAACGGCAACCGGTGTAGTGAACAATGGCTATATCATCGGTAACCCGAAAACAGTTAAATATATGAATCCCACAAGGATTTCCTTCGGTTCGTCGAAGTATAAGCTTGAAGTTGGCGGATCAAAGCAGACAAGCCTGAAATTCGGCAGTCCTGCATCAAAGAGCGACAGCAACGTAACCAATGAAGAGGTATATTACGAGCTGGTAAATGAAGGTGCATACGGAGATTCTCCTTCAACCTATGTAACAGTTAACAGTACAGGTAAGCTTACCGCAAAGAAGAAGACACTTGCATTTAATACAAAGAAAAATGCTATATATCTCTATGCAAGATCTAAGAATGATCCGAACAATGTATATGCAAGAACCAAGGTCATCATTGAAGCGAAGGATGAGGACGATGATGACGATGATGATAATAAGAGCAGTGATCTTAAGGTTATGATCGATGCCGGACATGGCGGATCCGATTCAGGTGCTACTTCAAACGGTGTATATGAGAAGGCTTTAAACCTTGAATATGCAAACGGCGTAAAAGATTACCTGAAGGATTACGGAGCAACCGTTTATATGACAAGAACCTCAGATACATACCTGTCTCTTGTAGAGAGAACAACTCTCGCAAAGAACAAGGGCTGTAACCTGTTCGTAAGTATACATATGAACAGCGGCGGCGGTTCGGGAACAGAGGTTTACTATTCGGTTAATTCGAAATATGCAAAGAAGACTCTTGCAAGTAACATCTCATCATCTGTGGCTTCGGCACTCGGTATCGGAAACAGAGGTGCAAAGACCAGAACCGGAGATAACGGAGATTATTACGCAGTTATAAGAAACAGTGCATCAAACGGTATACCCGGACTTATAGTAGAGCACGGCTTTATTGATAACAGTACCGACAGAAGTGCACTTCAGAATAAAAAGGATGCAGCCTGCAAGGCAGAGGCAAAGGCAATTTCCAATTATTGGAATAAATAATAAATACTGAATTAGGTAGTGATATGGAAAAACGCATAAAACAAATTTTATTTGTACTCTCGGTAACGGCTTTTATGGGTCTGGCTGTAGCCTGCGGAAAGAAAAACGAAGAAGCGGCAGCAGGGAAGACGGATGAGGATATCGTTATAGCCGAAAATGAATTCGGTGAGGAAGATGGGAATTCCGAAGACGGTGAGGAGGAAGAAGACGAAGACGCCTACGTGGTGGAGCTCAGTCAGGAAGATGCTGATGCACTGGTTGCGGAAAAGACAAGCCCTTTGAATTTTACACCGGTGTATAACGAACAGGTTGTAAATGATAAAAATACCTACTATACTTATACGGTGCTTGACGAGAACGAAGAGGAGATCGAACAGCTCCTGGCGGTAGATGCGGTTTCCGGTGAGGTAAGTGTTTACGATCTTGAAAACGACAAGATCCTTCCCTACTCCGATTTCAAGTACTATAACGCCGAAACGGATGAGGTTGTTGACTGGAACGGTACGTTCAAAAACGGACAGATATCCGTGACACTTCTTCCTGCGGATGAAGTAAATTTTGAATTTACTTTTGAAGGTGGCGGTGTGGATAAGCTTGTCGGGGTTGCAACTCTTGCATCTAACAGAAAAGCCGTTTATGAGGATGAAAAGGTGTGTCTGGTATTCAATATGAAGGGTGATACACTGACCATAATAGACGGAGATGATGTGAAGAGCGGCTATGCAGGAGAATACAAAAAGAATTAAGAGTTTATTCAAGGAGAGATTATGAAAGAAAAAATGATGTTTGGCGGATTGATGAAAAAACTGGCGGCCATCCTGCTTTCTGCAGCGGTGATCCTTTCAGGGACTGCAGTGAATACACAGAATGCTTATGCTGCAGCAGCTGTAAACAATTTTAAGGGTGTCTGGATCTCTTATCTGGATATTCAGAATCATCTTAAAGGTCAGGGACAGGCAGGCTTCGATGCAAATTTTTCCGCTATGTGCGATAAGGTTTTAGCTCAGGGGTGTAATGCGGTAATTGTTCATGTACGTTCACACAATGATGCTATCTACCCTTCGGCAATTTATCCATGGAGCATAACGATGTTAAACGGTAATCCCGGTTTCGATCCCCTTGCGGATATGGTTCAGATAGCTCATTCTAAAGGGCTTCAGTTCCACGCCTGGATCAACCCCTATGGATACAGACCCAATCAGGTAACACAGAATGCACATCTTGCAACAAACGATAACATTGTTGCAGGAGTCAGAGAAATAGTTACAAAGTACGCTGTTGACGGAATTCATTTTGATGATTACTTCCCTGCACTGGGGGCAGCCGTTACAAATCAGATGGTTTCATCCGTTCACAGTGTATGTGCTTCCGCAGGTAAGGTTTTCGGTATTTCTCCTCAGGGAAATCTCGATAACAACAGGGCAGCAGGTGTAGATATCGATACCTGGCTTTCAACTCCCGGATATGTTGATTACCTTGCTCCTCAGATCTACTGGTCGGATAATTATTCAAAAGCAGGAAACGTAACCATGTATTCAAACAGGGTTGCAGCCTGGAGAGCGATCGACAAGGCAGGTATTCCTCTTTACGTAGGTCTTGCGGCATATAAGGCTGGACAGCCTTCGGCTTATGATCCCGGCTGGGGATTAAGCAGCACAAATCTTGCAACACAGGTAGACAAGGCCAGAAATGCAGGTTATACGGGATATATCATTTACAGATATGATACGCTTTTAAGTCCCGCAGCACAGACGGAGCTTGCTAATCTTAAAACAAGATAATTAACTATAATTTAATGGGCTTGCAGTTTTACTGCAAGCCTTTTTTGTGGTAAAATAATTTGTCTATATAAATAAGTTTTCTTTGATGGAGAATGCTATGAGCAAAGAACAGATTCTGGTCACGGTTCCGGTAGATTCGGAAGATAAAGCAGCTTTTAAGGAATTAGGGAATTATAAATTCGTATACAAGGATGAGGATAAGGTAACGAAAGAGGATGTTCTCTCTGCGGATATCATATTTGGCTCAGTAGATACGGAGTTTTTGAAGGAGACTACTCATCTTAAGTGGTTTCATTCCAGCTGGGCAGGCGTGGAAAGGTATCTGAAAGAAGGAGTTTTAAAAGAAGATACCATACTTACAAATTCCACCGGTGCATATGGGCTTGCTATATCGGAGTATATGGTGGGTTATGCACTTATGCTCATGAAAAAGCTGGACAGATATTATATGGATCAGAAGGATCATAAATGGACAGATGAGGGAGAGGTTCGCTCCGTATGGAATTCCAACACTCTTGTTCTGGGGTTGGGAGACATAGGATCCAATTTTGCAATGAAGATTCATGCACTCGGGAGCAGAGTTGTTGCCGTAAAGAAGCATCTGACCGAGAAGCCTTCGTATATTGAAAGTATGCATACCATGGAGGAACTTGATGAGCTGCTCCCTGATGCAGATATAATAGCGATCACTCTTCCGGGAACATCGGAAACAGAGGGGCTTTTTGATCTTAAAAGACTTAAGAAATGTAAAAAGGATGCTATTATTATAAATGTCGGCAGGGGCTGCATTATAAAGAGCGGTGATCTGAACAAAGTGCTGAGAGAAGGGATCATCGGAGGTGCTGCGATCGATGTTATGGATCCGGAGCCTTTAGATGAGAACGATCCCTTATGGGATGCGCCGAATATCATAGTTACCCCTCACATATCGGGTAATTTCCACCTTCCCGAAACCCTGAGACGTGTTAAGGGGATTTTTAAAGAGAATCTTGAGCTGTATTCAAAGGGGAAGAATCTTATTAATACCGTTGATTTTAATGCCGGCTACAGAAAATTCACCGGTGAGACGGTTTTAAACCCGTCAATGGTAATAAGAGAGCATCCGCTGATTTTGGCATCGGCATCACCCAGACGTAAGGATCTGCTTTCCAGAGCTGATATTCCTTTTGAAATAAGGATAAGTAATGCGGAGGAGAGTTCGACAAATCCTGATCCGGTTAAGGCTGCGGAAGAAAATTCGCTGGAGAAGGCCAAGGCTGTAATAGAGGGTCTGTACTGCTTTGAGGATGAGGAATATGTTGTTCTTTCCGCAGATACGGTAGTAAGTATAGACGGAGATATCTTAGGTAAGCCTGCCGGGGAGAGAGAGGCCTTTTCAATGCTTAAGAGACTTCAGGGACGTACACATAAGGTTGTTACCGGAGTTACACTGGCAAGAAGGCTTGGAAGCAAAATCACCTATAATACCTTCCATGAGATCACACAGGTGAGCGTTTATCCCATAACGGATGATCAGATCCATCAGTATATAGCAACCGGTGAGCCGATGGATAAGGCCGGAGCATACGGTATCCAGGGCAGCTTTGCAAAATATATCAGAAATATAAAGGGTGATTATTCCAATGTGGTCGGTCTTCCGATAGGTCACGTATTCAAAGAATATAAAAAGATCAAAAAGCGCAAATAAGCGGAGCGTTACGAATGATTTTCAATTCTGTTGCATATGCATTGTTTTTCCCGATAATTGCGATCTTATATTTAAGCCTGCCCAAAAGGGCAGGCAATCTGTGTTTATTGATAGCAGGTTATTTATTCTATATGACTGCAGTGCCCGCACACGCACTGCTTCTTCTTGCTGTATCTCTTACGGCATATTTTTCAGCTGTTTTAATGGACAAAAAGAATCAAAAAAAGGACAGGAAGGGAATTCTTATCATTGCTCTCATTATCGAGCTCGGACTTCTGTTCTTCTTTAAGTATTTCGGATTTGCCTGTGAAATAGCCGGCGTTCGCAGCGGACTTGATA
>JAILOD010000295.1 GCA_024691015.1 Lachnospiraceae bacterium | reverse complement strand
GACCGGATGCTCTCGGAATCTGAAGCAATAACAGAGAATACATCTGATAAACAGGGTGATACCGAAAATGCTTCAGCCGGATCGCCTTCTCAGGATCAGTAATAAAGGAGAAACACATGAAAACCTCCAGACACATACAGGAAATATTAGACCGCCTCGATAAAGAATACGGCACGGATGCCCGCTGCTATCTGATCCACACCAATCCGCACGAGCTCTTATTCGCAACCATTATGAGTGCGCAGTGTACGGACGAGCGTGTGAATGCGGTCACCAAAACACTTTTCGTGAAATATCCCTCTGTAGAGGCCTTTGCAAACGCTTCTTTGGAGGAGCTTGAAGAGGACATTCATTCCGTGGGCTTTTATCATATGAAGGCAAAACACATCATCGAATGCGCCCGCGCCTTAATCCACGACTATGACGGAGTGGTTCCGTCGGATATTGATGAGCTTACAGCCCTTCCGGGTGTCGGCAGAAAAACCGCAAATGTGGTTCGAAGCCACATCTTCGACCTTCCGTCCATCGTTGTGGACACGCATGTTAAGCGCATTTCCAATAAGCTTGGTATGACAAAGGAGTCCGATCCGGTAAAGATCGAGTTTGACCTTATGAAGAAGGTTCCGAAGGACCACTGGTCGCTTATAAACTTTCACCTTATCCGCCTGGGACGCACCATCTGCACGGCAAGAAGCCCGAAATGTTCGGAATGCTTTCTAAACGACGTCTGCCCTGCGGGGAAGGTTAGCAGATCTAAAATCAAGTAGGGAAGATGCGTCGCACCCTGCCCGCCCGATATAAAAAAAGCCCGGTCATCTTCTGACGACCGGGCCGTTTTATTTTATGATTTATTTAAGTACGTTAACTGCTGCTCTTTCAACCTCAAGACCTGCAGTGTAAAGCTTTAAGAATTCATCGAAGCCGTCAACATCCTCCTTGACGGGATCCATGCTCTCTGCCTTGAAGCCTGCAAATACCTTTTTGTCGAGGTAATCCACAAGAGTTTCGCCATCTTCCTTATGAAGCATGTAGCTTGCAAGAATAGCCTCGCCCCAGGGGCCACCCTCTCCGGCTGTCTCCATAACAGAAACGGGAGTGCCCATAGCTGCTGCCATGATCCTCTGGCCCGAACCCTTTGCGTTGAACCATCCGCCGTGGCCTAAGAGCCTGTCAACCTTTACGCCTTCACCCTTGATAAGGATGTTCATACCGGTCTTAAGTGCTCCGAGTGCGGTAAACAGTGTGGTTCTCATAAAGTTTGCGAGTGACATATTGCTGTCAGGCTTTCTCATAAACAGCGGTCTGCCCTCTGTGAAGTTTGTGATGTGCTCACCTGAGAAGTAGTTGTATGCCATCATTCCGCCGCAATCGGGCTCACCCTCAAGCGCCTTCTTGTATAATTTCTCGTAAAGCTCCTGTGTATCGATGCTGCCGCCTGCAACGCCGATAACCTCTAAGAAGAGATTTACCCAGGCATTCAAGTCTGATGTACAGTTGTTGCAGTGAACCATTGCAACGGGATCACCTGCGGGTGTTGTAACCATATCAAGCTCATCATAGGGCTTTGAAAGTGCCTTCTCAAGAACTACCATTGCGAATACGCTGGTACCTGCGGATACGTTACCTGTGCGCTGTGCTACTGAATTTGTTGCAACCATTCCGGTTCCTGCATCTCCCTCGGGAGGACAAAGAGGAATGCCTGCCTCAAGATTTCCGCTTACATCAAGAAGCTTTGCGCCTTCTGCGGTTAAGTTTCCGGCCTTGTCGCCTGCACAGAGAACCTTCGGGAAAATGTCTCTTATCTTCCAGGGGAAGCCCTTGTCTGCGATAAGATCATCAAACTTGTCGAGCATTTCCTGGTCGAAATCCTTTATATTTGAATCAATGGGGAACATTCCTGCTGCTTCACCGATACCGATGATCTTCTCACCTGTGAGCTTCCAGTGTACGTAGCCCTCAAGTGTTGTCTGGTATACGATGTCTTTTACATGGGGCTCGCCCTTAAGGATCGCCTGATAAAGGTGAGCGATACTCCATCTCTGGGGAATGTGGAAATTAAAGAGCTCTGTGAGCTTTTCGGAAGCCTCGAGTGTCATGGTGTTTCTCCAGGTTCTGAAGGGAACTAAGAGCTTTTCGTCTTTATCGAATACCATGTAGCCGTGCATCATTGCCGAAAAACCGATGGCACCGATCTTTGTGAGTGTAACACCGTATTTTTCCTTAACGTCGGCTGCAAGCTTTGAATAGCAATCCTGAACTCCGCTCCAGATGTCGTCTTCGGAATAGGTCCAGATGTTGTTCTCCAGCCTGTTTTCCCACTTGTGAGAGCCGCCTGCTACGGGAACAAAATCCTCGGTGATGAGAACTGCTTTGATCCTGGTGGAACCGAATTCAATCCCCAACGTGGTCTTCCCGTTTAAAATCGCATCCTTTACATCGATGTTTCCCATTTTTTCCTCCTTCGCCCTGAAAGTGATCCAGACCCCGGAACCCCCACGTCACATGGAAGATTCCACTTAGTGCTGCTTCGTTCCCGACCTGACACGGTTCATGGACTTCCATTGCGTGGGACCGGAGCCTGGATCACTCTCAGGGAATTAATTATTTATTTTTTTATAAGAGCCTTACTTACCTGCTCATATTGTTTCTTAAGCTTGTGGAACATCTCCAGAATGGTTTTGCTTCGTTCATTTACCTTGTCCATTATACCATCATAATTGTTTATGAATGTCTGCACAATATCCATTCTGAATTTATTGTGATTTGCCTCATCGGTAAGTATTGCGATAACCGATTCCTTATTCTTTGGCTTTCTGTATACTCTCTCTGCAGTAAGACCGGTGACGGTGTCCGCTACCTGCAGGATCTTCTGGGACATGTTCATGTCCTCACCCCTTAAGTGATGGGGATACCCGCTGCCGTCCAGTCTCTCGTGATGGCTTACCGCAATGTCGTATACTTCCTGGCTTACGCGGTCTTTGAGCAGTGTCTCGACCACGCTGACATGGCGGCGCATTGTGTTCATTTCTTCATCGGTCAGCCTTCTGGGCGCATCCGTGATCTCGGGAGGAACGGTAAGCATTCCCACATCGTGAAGAAGAACGCCGAAATATAAGTCTTCCATTTCCTCTTCAGTGAAGCCGCCCATTATGTTTGCGATCTCCTGGGAAACTATGAGAGAGGTGATGGTGTTGATAACATTGATCTCGTCCCTGAAGCCCGAAATATACATAAGCATCATTACATAGGCTTCTTTTTCTTCATCGGAGAACATCAGGTTTTCGAAGGATTCTTCAAGCTCTTTCTTATATTCCTTTGTGTTCAGCTTGTTTATGATATCGTGCTTTTTCAGCGCCATATCCATCAGCTCGAAGCTTTTGGTGGAATATTTTGTTCCCTGATATACCCTCAGCTTGTTGTAGTCAAACTTTGTTCCGAGGGAGTTTTTGTAAAGATCAAAACGCCCCGCGAGGTTTATATAGTTTGATATGTTTTTTTCCGCAAAATCCGTGGTGACGAGATTAGTGTAGTCTATATGCGAATACATCAGTATTCTGGACTTTTCTCCGTAGGGAGAAATATATTTCATGAACAGATATCCGTATATGGAGTGCGGCATATAGTCCGTGATGTCAAATTTCAACATCTCCGAGGTTTTTTCCACCTTGTAGGCGCCGATATCATGCAGAGTGCCGAGCAGAGCGTATTCTGCGAGCTCAAAGTCTTCATAGCCACCTTCGCAATCCAGCATGCACTGCAGGATGAAGCCGACTCTTTCCCCGTGATCTATAAGCCTCTTGTCCATCAGACGCAAGACTTCTCTGATCAATATACAGACATCTCTACTTCTGATCTTCTCTGACACAGATTTCCTCCTTTTACAGATTTTAAAATGCAGGATTTAAAATACGGATTTAAAGATAAAAAACCATTGGTGTATATATTATACCATTTTCTGTGACTTCTGCGGAAGTATCCTTGAAGCCCATTTTGTGATAAAATTCCACGGCCACCGGTGACGAATCCACCGTCATCTCACTTTGCCCGCAGTCTTCGAGCAGGTAATCCGCCATATATCTTATCAGCCTGCTGCCTACCCCAAGCCTTTGATAGTTTTCATCCACGAAGAGCAGGGATATATGATTGGTGCTTCTTACGCTTATCATGCCAACCATTACTCCTCTGCTGAAATAACCGAACACCACATAATGCCCCGATAAAAACAGTCTGTGCAGCGTATCATCCGTAACGAAGCGCCTGAAGTTTTCAACGCCTTCTTCATTGTAGTCGTCCGCCTCAAAGCGGAGAAACACCTTCCAGGCCAAAGCCATTGCCTCATGCCATTCAGATTCGGTTATTGATCTTATAGTATCCATTATATAACTTTTTTACTATTATTTCAGTGAATTTGTAGTTTATTTTTTTATTGTTCAGCCCGGGCCACGTATACGCTGCGTGGCTCGGGTCTGAACAGTAACTCGCTTATTTCTTCTTGAAAAGACCGGAGAAGAAATCTTTCAC
>JAILOD010000260.1 GCA_024691015.1 Lachnospiraceae bacterium | reverse complement strand
CGTTTAATCTAACCTGTGTGGGTGATGACAGGACCTATTCGGTGGTACAGTCGCGCTATGAGGATACTTTAGCTGACAAGGTTCTTGGCAATGTTTTAAAATATCACTATCCGGATTACGATTCCTACAGCTATTTAGAGCGCGGTTCGGACGAGAGGCAGTATCAGGCTCCGGGAGTTGATATTCCGATGGTCTGCTTCTGCCGGTCAAAATATCATATTTACCCGGAGTACCACACCAGCGCGGATAATCTGGATATCATTTCGCCGGAGGGTCTGCAGGGCTCCTATGATGTTATGGTAAAATGTATAGAGGCTCTTGAATACAACAGGAAATATCGTATTACCACGCTTGGTGAGCCTCAGCTTGGAAAGCGCGGTCTTGTTCCGACCATGTCCACAAAGGAGACCTATCAGGAAACACTGGCGCTTAAGAATCTTATTGTTTATGCGGACGGAAGGAACGACCTTATAGATATCAGCAATATAATAAAGCAGCCGGTAAGTATGCTGACAGGGCTTGTAGATAAGCTTCTGGCCTGTGATCTTCTTGAGATTAAAGAATAATTTTGGAGCAGATTTTATATAATGGATGAATACGTTAGTTTAAGGGATATTCCCAAATATTTCGGGATAGAAAAGGGCGACAGTGTCTGGCTTGCCTCCGATGCGAAAAGGCTCATTTATTCCTGTATAGAGCACGGCGAAGAGGCAGATATGAATGTGCTTCTTGACGGGATCATTGATATAATAGGTCCTGAAGGGACGCTTCTTATTCCCACGTTTAACTGGGATTTCTGCAAGGGCGTGACCTTCGACATTAAAAAGAGCCCCTGCAAGACCGGCATCATCGGAAAGGCGGCATTGAAACGCGAGGATTTTCAAAGGACGAAGCATCCGCTCTACAGTTTTGCGGTATGGGGACGTGATGCGGACCTTCTTGTGGCTATGGAAAACAAGAGCTCCTTCGGTGCGGATTCACCCTTTATGTATTGCAAGGAGCATAATACAAAAAATGTTTTTATTGATGTGGAATGCCAGCATTCGTTCACCTTTGTGCATTTCGTGGAGGAGATGTGCGGCATTACCTACAGATATTTAAAGGATTTTACGGCGGATTATATAGATATTAACGGTGAGAAGTCCACCAGGACTTATTCCATGAATGTGAGGGATCTGGATAAGGACATTTTCATCACCATCTACCCGTTTGAAGAGGAGTTTACTGCGGCCGGTGCTGCAAGGCGGTACACGGTCAACGATATTCCTATGAAAACCATCGAGATGGGAAAGACCTATGACATCATCGCAAGGGATGTTAAAGAGAACAGAAGCCGTAAGATATGCACCTATACGGGGCAGGATGACTGATTTTAAAGAGAGGGTTTTATGGACAGAAGTGAGATAATGGAGAGGATCACAGAGATATTCAGGGATGTTTTTGATGATGATTCTCTTATAATAAAGGATGAGACAAATTCAGAGGATATCGAGGACTGGGATTCACTCGAGCACATCAATCTGGTGCTTGCAATGGAGAAGGATTTCGGTCTCAAGTTTAATCTTAAAGAGGTTGGAGAGCTGGCAAATGTCGGTGAAATGGCCGATCTTATCGCGAGGAAATTACAGGAGAAATGAATACCTACACTTTTGACGAGATTTCAGTCGGGCAGACCGAGAGCTTTACGGTTCGGCTGACCGATAAGGAGATGGATGCCTTTCGTGAGATCACGGGAGACATTAATCCTCTTCATAAAGATGATGCCTATGCTGCAGAGAAGGGACATAAGAGCCGTGTTGCTTTTGGTATGCTTACGGCATCGTATCTTTCCACGCTTGCCGGTGTTTATATGCCGGGAGAGAGAAGCCTTATCCAGAGTGTGGAGATCAAGTTTTCCCAGCCGGTCTATCCCGGAGACGAGCTTACGGTTTCCGGAGAGGTCACTGAGAAGAACGATACCTTTAACCTCATTAAGGTGAAGGTGTCTGTCAGAAATCAGGAAGGTAAGAAGGTTCTTAAAGGCTCTATGCAGATAGGGGTGATGGAATAATGGAAGAAA
Source organism: Lachnospiraceae bacterium (assembly GCA_024691015.1). Taxonomy (GTDB): domain Bacteria; phylum Bacillota; class Clostridia; order Lachnospirales; family Lachnospiraceae; genus NK4A144. Next base: position 608 of record JAILOD010000260.1, on the reverse strand, counting down.
ACAGTGTAGCAAAGCTAAAGGAATTCATTGACAGTCACGAAAAGATCGTATTTTTCGGCGGAGCGGGCGTTTCCACGGAGAGCGGAGTGCCAGATTTTCGAAGCAAGGACGGCCTGTACAATCAGCGTGATGTAAGGTTTGAGAAGTATCAGCCGGAATATCTTTTAAGCCACAGCTGTCTTGTTATGGAGCCCAAGGTTTATTACGAATTCCACAGGCAGAAGATGGATACCAGAAATATTCAGCCGAACAATGCGCACAAGTATCTTGCGAAGCTTGAGGAGATGGGTAAGCTCATTGGCGTGGTTACCCAGAATATCGACGGGCTTCATCAGAAGGCCGGAAGCAAGCGGGTTTTCGAGATCCACGGCAGTGCGTTAAGAAATTACTGTATGAATTGCGGCAAAGAATACGAGCCGGATTATATTTTCAATACGGATGAGGAAATACCTCATTGCAAATGCGGAGGCATCATAAGGCCTGATATCACGCTTTATGAAGAGGGGCTTCCGGAGGATCAGGTCGGTGGAGCGGTCGATGCGCTTTCAAAGGCGGATATGCTGATCATCGGAGGTACCTCCTTAAGTGTTTATCCTGCGGCTTCGTTT
>JAILOD010000257.1 GCA_024691015.1 Lachnospiraceae bacterium | reverse complement strand
TGCCGGTCCGGACGGAGAACGAAACCCGTCGTTGGACCACGGCGTAATGGTTCCGCTCTATTTCATAAATAAATACTACACAAACTACAAGCTTGTGCGAATCGGCCTCTCCGGCCTCTCTTTAGAAGCCCATTACCATTTCGGCGAACTTATAGCAAACGCCGTACAAGCCCTTGGCAGAAGCTGTGTATTCGTAGGAAGCGGTGACCTCTCCCACTGTCAGAAACAGGACGGTCCGTACGGATACAAACCTGAAGGCCCGGCCTACGACGAAAAGCTAATGGACACCATGAACCGCGGAGCCTTCAAGGAACTGTTAACCTTCGACGAAGCACTTTTGGATAAGGCCGAAGAATGCGGACACAGGTCATTCACGATAATGGGCGGAGCCGTCGGGGAAAACAAAGTTGACATAACAACATTATCCCACGAAAGCACCTTCGGTGTCGGATACGGCTTTGCCATCTATCATCCAACGGAGTCCACAATGAATAAAACTGATTCAAATGACATTTATGTAAACCTTGCAAGAATGACGATAGCCGAATACATTACCGATCATAAGCGCATAAAGGTTCCCGATGATCTTCCGGACGAATTAACAAAAGCAAGAGCCGGTGCCTTTGTTTCAATACACGAGCATGGCATGCTCCGTGGCTGCATAGGAACCATTGCACCGGTGCGTGACAGCCTTGCCGAAGAGATCATCTTTAACGCCATCTCCGCTTCCACAGAGGATCCAAGGTTTTCACCCATCAAGAAAGAGGAGCTGCCCTTCCTGGAGATCAACGTGGATGTTTTAGGAGACGCCGAAGACATCTCCTCTCCCGACGAACTGGATGTAAAAAAATACGGTGTAATTGTCACAAACGGATACAGAAGAGGTCTCCTCTTACCTGATCTTGACGGCGTTGATACGGTTGAAGAACAGATAAGCATAGCCAGACAGAAGGCCGGCATAGGTCCATCGGAATCAGTCCAATTGCAGCGTTTTGAGGTAATAAGACATAAATGAATTCGGAAAAGATAAAATGCAATGTATGTATGCACGCGTGCAGCTTAGGGCCCGGTCAGAGCGGTCTTTGCGGTGCAAGAGCAAACAGGGACGGCGTGATCGTCAGCACAAACTACGGTCTCGTAACCTCGCTTGCTCTTGACCCGATCGAGAAAAAACCACTGTATATGTTCCATCCGGGAAGTTATATCCTTTCAACCGGAAGCTATGGCTGTAATCTGAAATGCCCGTTCTGCCAGAACTATGAAATATCCCAGGCAACAGATGACGATATGGCGTTCCTCGGAGTCCGCCGCACTACTCCCGAACAGCTTGCTCAAATCGTATTAAGTGAACCCGACTCTATAGGTTTAGCCTATACCTATAATGAACCCCTCATAAGCTACGAATTTGTCCGCGATACGTCCCGTCTCATTCACGAAGGCGGGAAATTTAACGTGCTCGTTACAAACGGAGAAGCAAACCCTGAAATCCTTGATGAGCTTCTCCCCTATATCGATGCGATGAACATCGACTTAAAGGGCTTTACGGATGAAATCTACAAAAGGCTCGGCGGAGATTTGTCTTTAGTTATGTCAACCATAGAAAAGGCTTCCAAAACCTGCCACGTAGAACTTACATCCCTTATCGTTCCGGGCATAAACGACTCTCTTACCGAAATGGAAAGGGAGGCCATTTGGATCGCCTCCCTGAATAAAGATATACCTCTTCATATAACACGGTGCTTCCCCCGGTATAAAATGCCGGACATAGCTCCCACCGATATTTCCCTGATGCGTAAAATGAAAGCAGTTGCCGAAAAGCACCTAAGCCACGTCTTTCTTGGCAATATCTGATTTCTATCCCATTCTGCCTATAAAAAACTTAGCGATGGGCAAAATGCCGTGTACCCGGCGTATAGCTCCACATCCACGCAGCATAATTGCGTGGCTCGGAACTGACAGTAATGTTTAATCTACCTTCGCAGCCAGATCATTTATTATCTCACCTGCAATAATAAGCCCCGCAACAGACGGAGCAAAGGCGGTAGAGCCGGGTATGGCACGTCTCTTCCTCCCCTCTTCGTCACCTTCCTCTTCATTATCGCCAAGAGGAGTTAATGGCTCCTCCTTTGAATAGACCACTTTTAAGGAATCGATCCCGCGTTTTTTGCACTCGTGCCTCATAACCTTTGCAAGCGGACAAACGGAAGTCTCATATATGTCGGCCACCTCAAAGGCTTCCGGATGCACCTTATTTCCGGCCCCCATCGACGAGATCACGGGAACCGAAGCCTCACGCGCACATTCTATGATCGCCAGCTTTCCGGTTACCGTATCGATGGCATCCACCACATAATCATATTCACTGAAATCAAAACGGTCCTTTGTTTCAGGCAGGAAGAATGTCCTGTAGCTTCGGACCTTGCAATGAGGATTTATATCCAGAACACGCTCCTTTGCCACATCCACCTTGTATTGCCCGATTGTCCTTCTTGTTGCGATTATCTGACGGTTAAGGTTTGAAAGACAGACCTTGTCATCATCTATAAGATCCAGCGCCCCTATGCCCGACCGGCACAGTGCTTCCACCACATAACCACCGACACCGCCGATTCCGAAAACCGCCACTCTGCAGGAAGCGAGATGATCCATCACCTTTTCACCGTAAAGAAGCCCCGTTCTCGAAAACTGCTCCTCCATAATGAACCTCCAACTATAATAGTATTATGTAAATCATTTTCGTGCCCATACAATTATTGTTATGTCAACTCACCTTGAATTTTTATGTTATTTGATCTATCTATAAACTCATAAATATAGTGTTATGTTAACTCAACTCACGGGCCCGAAATTGTTGCATTATGTCAACCAGCCTGCGGATTACTCTTCATCCAGTTGATAATATCCATGCTTTCATAAAGCGGTTGTCCGTCGATAAAGAGACAGGGCACCTGCTCCTTTCCCCCTACCCTGTTCAGAGTTTCACGATCCTCCTCGCTTTTCGTAATATCCCTAAGCTTTATGTCCGTTCTGCCTTGTGCTTCTATCTCGCGGATAACCCTCTTGCAAAATGGACAGGTCTCCATCATATAAAGATCCAGTGTCATAAGTATCTCCTTTCATAAAAATTTTTAATGTTGTATCATCCAATATCCTCATATGCCCAAAGTCATATAAAACTTCAGCACTTTCGGATAAAGTTTTCCGATTAAGTCTGTGGGGCGGTTATATCTGACTGTCTGCCTGGTGTAAAGGTACGTAGCCTAAGCAGCCTGTGCTTGTCTCGGGTCTGAAAGTATCATTTGACTTACTTTAATTTAAGACTGGCTGTTCAGAAGCTTGTTATAGATATCAAGATCAATATCCTTAAATACATTAAATATGATCTTCATCTCACTTCCGGTTTCATCAAGCCAGTTTCGAACCGTTTCTACAGCAATCTCAGCGGCTCTTATGTTTGGGAACATGAAAACACCGGTAGAGATGCAGCAGAAGGCGATGGATTTCAGCTTATATTCCTCTGCCAGGTTTAAACACGACCTGTAGCAGGATGCGAGTGCCTCTTCATGCCGGGCTTTAAGCTTCCCGTTTACAATGGGTCCGACCGTGTGGATCACGTGTTTACACGGCAGATTATAGGCTCCCGTGATCTTGGCCTGTCCGGTCGGTTCCGCATCACCCTGCTTCTGCATGATCTCATTGCACTCTTCTCTTAACTCCATCCCCGCAGCGGTATGGATGACATTATCGATGCAGTTGTGCCCCGGAATGAAACACCCCAGCATCTGGGAGTTTGCAGCATTTACGATCGCATCCGAATTTAATCTCGTAATGTCCCCCTGCCATAATACGATCCTTTTGTCATTATCTACGCTCTCAAGACCGTTAACATCCACGATCCCCTTTTCTTCCCTTATCTCAGAAAGCACCTCATCCTGAAGCTCCTTCATCCTCTTGGGAATGACCTTCGGAAAACGCACATTCATAAGACTACGCATTAAGTACCTTTGATTTTCCACATCCTTCGGAACCCGTCCCGCTTCCCCATAATATTCGGGCTGATCCTCAAGCAGAAGCTCATTTAATTCCATTATCTTTTTTAAATCTGCCATATGATCTCCGTTCAAAATTTTACTTTTATCGATCCACAATCTATAATTAAAATACTTATCAATAATCCGGTTCAAATACCGTTCAGATGGCCCCCTCCTGCACTTTGTTTTGTGCGGTGAAGTCTCCGTCTAAACTATATTATAAATATAAGGATAAACTATGTACACAACAAAACTGAAAAATTTTGATCTTAAAAGCATAGCTGAAAGCGGTCAATGCTTCAGAATGAATATGACGGGCGAAAAAAGCGCAAACCTTATCGCCTTTAACAGAAGCTTAAATATCACCGAAGATGAAGACAAAAGCTTCACCTTTGACTGCGACGAAGATGATTTTAACAATATCTGGAAGCATTATTTCGATCTGGAGACAGATTATTCAAGCTTCATAAAAGCCATACCGGAGTCCGACAGGTTTCTCACTGAAGCTGCGAAGGACGGGGACGGAATAAGGATCTTAAACCAGGATCATTTTGAAACCCTGATAAGCTTCATTATATCCCAGAGAAAAAACATCCCGGCGATAAAGGCCTGTGTTGAATCGCTCTCCCGAAAATACGGTGAAAAACTCTCTTCTGGTGCATATGCGTTTCCAACTCCCGAAGCATTAGCTAACGCAAGTGTTGATGAGCTTAATTCCTGCAGCTTAGGGTACAGGACAAAATATGTTAAAAACACTGCCTGTGCTGTTGCTCGTGGTGATGTGGATTTAGATGTGTTATGTAAACTAAATGACGAGGACCTTCATAAAGCCCTGCTTGAATTTAACGGAGTCGGAAAAAAGGTTGCCAACTGCGTAATGCTCTTCTCCTACCACCGCATTGCAGCCTTCCCCGTAGATGTGTGGATCCAGCGCGTGATCGATGAAAAATACAACGGCTCCTTCCCTCTT
>JAILOD010000234.1 GCA_024691015.1 Lachnospiraceae bacterium | reverse complement strand
TAAGGAAGTTAAGAGAGCACGTCTTACAGAGTATGCAGCTGCAAGAAAGAGCGCAGAGTATCACGAGAAGAAGAATGGCGAGCACGGCGTATGGACTGTAAAGTGCGACATTGCTCTTCCTTGTGCAACACAGAACGAGCTTGATCTTGAGGGTGCAAAGGCACTTGTTGCAAACGGTGTTTCAGCAGTATGTGAAGGCGCAAACATGCCTACCACTCTTGATGCTACAAAGTATCTTCAGGACAACAAGGTTCTCTTTGTTTGCGGTAAGGCTTCAAATGCAGGTGGTGTTGCAACATCAGCTCTTGAGATGAGCCAGAACTCAGAGAGACTTTCCGGGAACTTTGAAGAGGTTGATAAGAAGGTTGAGCAGATCATGGTAAATATCTTCCACAACATCGATGATGCTGCAAAGAAGTACGGTAAAGAAGGAGACTATGTTGCAGGTGCCAATATTGCAGGCTTCCTTAAGGTTGCAGAGGCTATGAAGGCTCAGGGCATCGTTTAAGTAACGGTTTTATAAATAAGGGTGAGTATATTCTATATTCCAAAGGCCGTCCGGAGGGTTAACCGGGCGGCTTTTTTTATTATCACAGAGCCAAAGAGAGGAAATTTCCCGGCTGAGGCCGACCGGTGGACCACTTAACTGGCAGGGTGCGATCACATCTTTCCTACACGATTGTGTAAAGGCGTAATATAGCAATTATTGGTTTTATATTACAGATAAATATGATAAAATAAATTGATTTAAAATCGTTTAAAATTTTCATTTGGCATTTTCAGGTCTAACACAGATTTTTTGGTCGGAGTGAGGATAGGGGTATGATTCAGACAAAAAAAGCTTTGTTCATATACACCGGCTTCGGGTTCTTCATTAATGCGATACAGAACAGTCTTATCAGCTTTGGCTTTGAAGTGACGCATGTCGGTTTGTCTGCCAAAGAGCTGAGGGATAAAGAAGACCGGGGTGAAGTGGTTGTTCTTTATCTGGGAAACTTTGCATTTCAGGGAGTTGATTTCCTTCGCTTTGTCAAAAATTTCTGCTTTGATACAAGTAAGCCGCTGTTTATTATAGGGGACAACAAGGAAATGGACGCCATATCCGAGATTATTCCCGTTACACCGGCATTTGTCCGTTTTGAACGTCCGTTTATTATGAAGGAATTTTCTAAAGAGGTTTCAAGGGTTTTAGATGTAGCCAGAACCATAGAGAGGCCCTGGAGAATTCTGGCCGTAGATGACGAGCCGGAGTTTTTGCGTATAGTGCACAGATGGCTTTCCAGAAAATATGATGTTACCATAGTTGCTTCAGCTGAAGAAGCACTTGATTCCATAAATATGGTAATGCCGGATCTTATCCTTTTAGACTATGAAATGCCTGAAGTAAACGGACTGGAGCTTATGGAGATAATAAGAGAGAAGCTTCCCAACATGCCAATGATTTTTCTTACCGGAAAAGACGGGAAGGATGAGGTTTTGGAGGTACTTTTAAGACATCCTGAGCGTTATGTTTTAAAAACAGCCGAACGTGATATGCTTATGACAGCACTGGATGAACATTTTCACACACGTTCACAGGTTGATGTGGATACAACAGAGGAAGAAATCGAAACTCTCTATGATGATCCTCTTTACAGTCAGGAAGAAAACCCCAATCATACTTTAACACACGATAATATTTTTGATTATGATACACTTATAAATCATAAGGAAAACAATACGGATGAAACCCCTGACGCAGAAACCGGAAAAGCCGCAGAGAAGATAGCGTTCTTCGATAAGCTTATATGAAAGGTGATTTATGGATCCTTATATTCTTGTAATAGATGATATAAATATAAATCTCGAAATAATGAAGATGGCCTTAAGAAGTCTCGGCGTTACTGCCGGTCTTGCGGATTCAGGCGAAAAGGGGCTTGAAATCCTTGACGATAGAGATGAATGCATTCTGGTTTACACAGATCTTCATATGCCCGATATGGACGGGAAAGGTGTTCTTTCTGAGGTGAAAAAAAGGAATAAAGATATTCCGGTCATCTGTATAACCGCTGCCGATAACAAAGATGAGTTAATAAAAGAAGGCTTTGACGGTGTTCTTGTTAAACCGGTGGACATCAACAAATTAAGCGAACAGATAAAAAAATTTACCGGTATAGATGTAAACAATGACGCGGAATTTGACAATAATGAGATAAGAAGAACCTTTTACAAGCATCTGAAGGACAGAATAGAAGAACTAACCACATCATATGAAAAAGGTGATCATGACTTTTATCATATTAAAGTTCATGGGTTAAAAAGTGTGTTGCATCATGTAGGTGAAGAAGGCTTAAGCAGGGAGGCTGTTGAACTTGAACACTACGGCGATCTTGCTGCTGCGGCAGATGCCCACAGGCACTTCATAAAGGGGCTTGAAGAGCTTTACACCACTCTAAAGGAAGAATTCGGTAAGGACGAAATACCTGAGAGCGAAAAGAAACCGATAAGCAGGGAAGAAATGACAGAAGCATATAAAAGCCTTATGGAAATGGCCATGACATACGATTATGACAATCTGACATTAATTCTGGATGAACTCGAAGGCTATCATCTTGAAGGAGAAGATGCCGAAAGAATAAAGAAGATAAAGCATCACGCAGATCTGCTTTCCTGGAAGGAGATCATAGCCGAAACAAAAAAAGCAATGGAATAAAAAAGCCTGTCAAGAAAAAAACTTGACAGGCATATTTTTATGGTGTATTATTCGATATCGTGAAGTAAACTTAAGTTTGGGGTCTTGGAAACGCAAAATGAAAGATATAGCAACGGATGCCCTGCTCTGTGATTTTTACGGAGATCTTTTAAAGGATCATCAAAGAGAAATATTCGAGGCTTCGGTAATGGACGATATGAGTCTGTCCGAGATCGCCCAGAACTTTAACATGACACGTCAGGCAGCATCGGATATGCTGAGCCGCTGCAGAAGCAAGCTCTTAAGCTTTGAAGATAAGCTTGGTCTCATCAAAAAGACGGAGAGCATAAAAGAAGGGCTTGGTGAGATAAAAACACTGTCAGACAGTAACGGCGGTGCAAACGATACCCGGATAATAGAAATAGCAGACCGTATATTAGGTGGATTATAAATGGCATTTGAGTCACTTACGGAAAAACTTCAAAACGTATTTAAAAAGCTCAGGTCAAAGGGAAGGCTTACCGAAGCAGATGTTAAAGCAGCCTGCAAAGAGGTAAAGCTGGCCCTCCTCGAAGCGGACGTTAATTTCAAGGTTGTTAAAAACTTCATAAAGACAGTGGAAGAGCGTTCCGTCGGACAGGATGTTATGAACGGTTTAAATCCCGGTCAGATGGTTATCAAGATAGTAAACGAAGAAATGATAGCCCTTATGGGGGATGATGACGCCGAGCTTAAATTCGCACCCGGAAAGAGCGTTACGGTCATCATGATGTGCGGTCTTAACGGTGCAGGTAAAACCACCACCACGGCAAAGCTTGCCGGCTTCCTTAAAACAAAGGGAAAGAAGAGCTTGCTCGCAGCCTGTGACGTATATCGTCCCGCAGCCGTTAAACAGCTGGAGATAAACGGTGAACAGGTGGGAGCCGGGGTATTCAAAATAGAAGACTGCAAGGAGCCCGTGCGTATCGCTAAAGAGGCTGTAGCCTATGCACAGGAAAAGGGCTATAACGTGGTATTTTTGGATACCGCAGGTAGAAGAGAGATAGATGAAGAGCTCATGAAAGAGCTTGAGGACATAAAAGCAGCAGTGGAGATACATGACACCATTCTCGTGGCGGATTCCACCACCGGTCAGGCTGCAGTTGACGTGGCTGTTGGATTTAACGAAAAGATAGGCCTTGACGGCGTTATTCTTACAAAGCTGGATTCAGACGCCAGAGGCGGTGCGGCGCTTTCGATAAAAGCCGTTACAGGAAAGCCCATTCTCTATGTCGGTGTATCCGAAAAGATGGACGGAATAGAAGACTTCCATCCTGACAGAATGGCGTCCAGGATCCTCGGTATGGGCGACGTTTTATCCCTTATCGAAAAGGCTGCTGAAACCGTTGATTACGAAGAAAGCCTGGATATGGCAAAGCGCATGAAGAAGGGGCAGTTCAATTTCAACGACTACCTTGAAAGCATGAAACAGATGCGCAATATGGGCGGTATACAGTCCATCTTAAGTATGCTTCCCGGCATGGGCGGTGCCATCCCTGAAGGGGCTATAGATGAAAAGATACTTGCAAGAAATGAGGCCATAATAAATTCAATGACAAAGGCCGAAAGAGAAAACCCGAAGCTTTTAAATCCGCAGAGAAAATTCAGGATAGCAAAGGGTTCGGGAGTGGATATCATGCACGTTAACCGTCTTGTAAAGCAGTTCGGCGAAATGCAGAAGATGATGAAGAAAATGCCCGGTATGATGAAGGGCAAGCGAGGCTTCGGAGGGATGAACTTAAACTCCCTTATGAAAGGCCTTAAATTCTAGGACTAACTCAGGATAACCTGATTAGCAAATAAATTATTTTTTATACAGAGGAGAAAGAAATGGTAAAGATCAGATTAAGAAGAATCGGACAGAAGAAGGCACCTTATTACAGGATCGTAGTTGCTGATTCAAGAGTATCAATGAACAGCAAAATGATCGAGGAGATCGGCACATATGATCCCTTAAAGAATCCCGCAGAGATCCAGCTTAACGAAGAAGCAGCAAAGAAGTGGATCGCAAACGGTGCTCAGCCTACACCTACCGTTAGCAACATCTTAAAGAAGGCCGGCGTGATCAAATAATACCGGATGCATTAGATTACACATTTGAGCTTAGAAAGGCGGAATTATTATGAAAGAATTAGTCGAAGTAATTGCCAAAGCTCTTGTAGATAATCCGGACGAGGTTACGGTTACGGAAACGGAAAAAGACGGAGGAATTCTGTTGGAACTCCGTGTCGCACAGGGAGATATGGGTAAAGTAATCGGTAAACAGGGAAGAATAGCCAGAGCTATTCGTTCTGTCCTGAAAGCAGCATCCACAAGAGAAGACAAAAAGGTAAGTTTGGACATTGTTGAATAAGGAAAATAAGGATTATTTAATGATCGGAAACATTGTTTCCACACATGGTTTAAAAGGAGAGGTCAAGGTCTATCCCGCAGTGGATGACCCTGACCATTTCTTCGATTTAAAAAAGGTTTTGCTTAAGATAAAGGGTGAAGAGATCGATACTGAGATAGAGCGGGTAAAGACCTTTAAAAACATGCTCATAGTGAAGTTCTCATGCTTTAAGGATGTGGACGAGGCATATAAAGGCCGTAACGGTGAAATATATGCACTTCGGAGCGATCTTCCCGAACTTGAAGCGGACCAGTATTATGAAGCGGACCTCTTAGGTCTTAAAGTTATAACTGAAGAAGGAGAAGAGCTCGGCGTGCTCGACGAGATACTTCGTACCGGAGCTAATGATGTCTATTCCATAAAACTGAAGGACAGGAAAGAGCTTCTTCTTCCTGCGATACATGAATGCGTAAAAGAGATCGATCTTGAAAATGGCATAATGAAGGTTCACGTTTTAAACGGACTTATGCCGGATGAGGAATAGTATGACCTTTCACGTCATAACACTTTTTCCAGAGCTTGTGGAGCAATGCTGCAACAGCAGTATAATTGGTCGTGCTTTTGGAAATGGTGTGATAAATTTAGAGCTTATAAACTTAAGGGATTTTGCGATAAACAGCTATGGCTCGGTAGACGATTACACCTACGGAGGCGGAGCCGGAATGCTTATTGCATGTGAACCCGTTTATAATGCTTATCAGAAGATTATGGAAAAGCTCCCCGGGGGAAGTTCGGTAAGGACTATATATACCACTCCGCAGGCGAGGGTTTTTACCCAGACCGATGCGAAGGAGCTTTCAAGGGAAAATGATGATATCATCTTTATCTGCGGTCACTATGAGGGTATAGACGAGAGGGTTCTTCAGAAGATAGTAACCGATTATTACTCCATCGGAGATTACGTGCTGACCGGAGGAGAGCTTCCGGTAGCGGTTATTATAGATGCTGTGGCCCGTCTTATTCCCGGGGTTTTAAATAACGATGAATCGGCCGAGACAGAGTCCTTTAATGACGGGCTCTTAGAATACCCCCAGTACACAAGGCCGAAGGTCTGGCAGGAAATGGAGGTGCCTCCCGTACTGCTGTCGGGAGACCATAAAAAGGTCGGTGAGTGGAGGCATTTTATGGCAAAGGAGCGCACAAAAGAGCGCCGGCCCGAATTATATACCAAATACCTCGAAGAGAGGGGAATATGGTAATATATGAAACAAACGCTCTTGGTTTACATAATTCATAATTGGGTTAAAAAGTCCTTGCATTAAGAGGTAAGGCATGATATAATTCCCGTCTGTGAGACTTTTTAGTCCGGGAGACGTTCCTCTGTCACAGATGAGATCATCGATACAGGTGTTAAGAACGTCAAAATTATTAAATGGAGGTCACAAAATGAACGCAGATTTTATCAAGGAGCTTGAGGCTGAGCAGCTTAAGGCTGAAGTACCCGAGTTCAGAACAGGAGATACCGTAAAGGTTTACAACAGGATCCGTGAGGGTGAGAAGACAAGAACCCAGGTATTCGAAGGAACCGTTATCAAGGTTCAGGGAACAGGTGTAAGAGAAACCTTTACAGTAAGAAAGCTTTCAAACGGAATTGGTGTTGAAAAGACTTGGCCCATCCACTCTCCCAATGTAGAAAAGGTTGAGGTGGTTCGTCATGGTAAGGCCAGAAGAGCTAAGCTTTACTACTTAAGAAAGCTTACCGGTAAGAGAGCAAAGCTTAAGGAAATCGTTAAATAATGATCGTGTAAACGGTTTATTAAAGCCCCACCTTTTAATTAAGGTGGGGTTTTGCGTATAATAAATAATAATCTTAATGACTGAATCATAAGAATTTTAATATGAAAAAAAGAGATTACGGACTAACCTTCTCGAGAAGGGAAAAGAAAATTACAAATCAGATGATCACGGATATATTATCCTGGATATTCGTGGTTTTTTTGGCGGTTTTTCTGGCGTATGTCCTGGCACGTACCCTGGGTACAAGGATAGAAATGGCTGGTACCTCGATGGAGCCCGGGCTTCATAACCGTCAGGTGGTCTATGTAAACAGGGTTATATACAGTTTAATACCGCCCCGGACGGGGGATGTTATAGTCTTTACTCCGAACGGAAATGCAAACCAGCTCTATTCGGTTAAAAGAGTCGTGGGAGTTCCGGGAGATACCGTTCAGATAAGAAACGGAAAGCTCTATATAAACGGAGATATCGTGGATAATTATCGGGATAATATTGCGGACGCAGGCATTGTTGAAGAAAGGCTTGTGCTGGGAGAAGACGAATTTTTTGTTATGGGAGATAATCCGAACAGCTCGGAGGATTCCCGTTCGGCAAATATCGGTCCCGTAAAGCGTACAGAGGTTTTAGGAAAAGCCTGGCTGCATATGGCCGGCGGTGATGAAGGAATAGGAAAGGTGGAATAATGGGGATTCAGTGGTATCCGGGACACATGGAAAAAGCAAAACGTGCCATGATGGAGGATATTAAGCTAATAGATGTAGTTATAGAGATATTGGATTCCAGGGCGCCGCATTCCTGTCTCAATCCGCAGATAGAAACACTTGCAAACGGCAAGGAGATGCTTATCATCTTAAATAAGGCCGACCTTGCGGATGAAAATGAAACTGCATACTGGGCCGAAAAATTCAATGAAGAGGGGATGAAAACCCTTATAATAAATTCAAAGGACAGAGTAGGGATAAAATCCATTGAAGGAGTTATTAGGGAGCTCACTGCGAAAAAGACCGAGAGGGACAGAAAGAGGGGCATCGTAAACCGTCCGGTCCGCGCAATGGTTGCGGGAATTCCGAACAGTGGGAAATCCACGTTTACTAACGCTTATACCAAGAGGGCCGGAGCCAAAACCGGAAACAGCCCAGGGGTGACACGCGGTAAACAGTGGATCAGAATGGGAAAGAATCTGGAGCTTTTGGACACTCCCGGCATACTATGGCCAAAGATCGAGGAAGAAGCAATGGGCTATAATCTTGCACTGATCGGCTCGATAAACGATAATATTCTTGATATAACGGATCTGAGCGTGTATTTTATCGGAGTTATTTCTGCAAAGGGGCTTAACTGTTTAAACGACAGATATAATATTACGGATTTAAGTGATGCTCATAAGGTGCTCGAAGAGATAGCCGTAAATACCGGAGCAAAGAAGCCCGGAGGAGAAACAGACACGGAAAAGGCGGCAAGAACGCTTCTTGACGATTTCAGATCGGGAAGACTGGGAAGGATAACCATTGACAGCAGGGGCTAAAAAATCTAAGAAAAAGACAAACAAGGCACTTAGTGTAAGCCTTTATATATTAACGGTACTGATACTGGCGTTTACCATCAGGTATTTTGTGATCATGAGAAGCGTTGTTGACGGGGTTTCCATGGAGGATACGCTTTATGACGGAGATAATGTGCTGGTCAACGAATTGTCCTATAAGCTTTCGAAGCCTAAGCGTTATGACGTTATAATCTTTCCGGAAAGAGCTACAGGGGAGCTTCTTGTAAAAAGAGTTATAGGCCTTCCGGGTGAGTATGTTAAAATTGAAAAGGGTTTTATTTATATTAATGAACAGCCGCTTATAGAATTCTACGGTAAGGATGATGAGATAGCCGACGGCGGAGCGGCATCCGAGGGCATTCTTCTGGATAAGGGCGAATATTTTGTTCTGGGCGATAACAGAAACGCAAGTACGGACAGCAGAAGTGTAACCGTCGGAAATGTTCACCAGGACGAGATCATCGGTAAGGTAATGCTTCGTATTTTTCCGTTTAACAAATTCGGTGTGATAAAATAAAGAGGAAAATATTTCATAACATGAAAAGTATTTCAATCATATAATTAAAGAGGAAAACGTTTCTGACATGGAAAGCATATCGATCATAAAAGAAAAGTTTAAAGACAGGACTGAAGAGGAGCTTCGCTCTCTTATTAAGGAATATGCGTCTGATGAAAGAGCAGGTGTAGCCGCAATAAGGGAAAGGGCCGAAAAAAGCCTTGAGGCGCTTAAAGCCGAGAGGGAACGAATGAAGCACATGTTCTCATACGAGAGGCAGTATCCTGATGCAAAATATATCTGCGGCATAGACGAGGTTGGACGTGGCCCCTTTGCCGGCCCTGTGGTGGCTTGTGCGGTTATCCTTCCCAAAGAGGAAGAATGCGATATTCTTTATCTGAATGATTCGAAGCAGGTCAGAGCTAAGATGAGGGAAAAGCTTTCTGAAGAAATAAAGGAAAAAGCCGTCGCATACGGAATAGGTATCGTTGACAACAGACGTATCGATGAGATAAATATCCTTCAGGCAACCTTTGAAGCTATGAGAGAAGCTATAAAGAATTTGTCGGTTACGCCCGATATATTATTAAATGATGCGGTTACG
>JAILOD010000222.1 GCA_024691015.1 Lachnospiraceae bacterium | reverse complement strand
GTTACCAAGGTAGTGGGCGATGTATATGAAGCCTCAAAGCCGTCGGGGATTTTCTATATTTTTTTAAATCTTATGAATCTTACAATTCTTTTAAGTGCGGATATCGGAGTTATGAATATGCTTCCGCTGCCGGCTCTTGACGGCGGAAAGTTTCTGTTCCTGTTATTCGAGGCAGTTACCGGGAAAAAGCCTTCGCCGCGTTTTGAGGGTGTGGTTCAGTTTGCCGGGATGTGTCTTTTGCTGGTTTTCGTTATATTTATCACCTTTAACGACATAACCAGATTTTTCCGTTGACCCGGGATTGACAAGAAAAATATTTTATTTTAAAATCTCATTATTCTAATAATAAATCTTAACCGATCTGTTTTGGATTGGTCTTTTCCGGTTCGCCGGATCATCCCGCATCAGGGGTAAATCTTTATTATACAATCTGCTTGGAGGTGAAGCTTATTGAAGGTAGGCGGCAGATATGAGATCATCTCGCTCCTTGGAAAGGGAGGTATGGGAGATGTTTATCTTGCTAAAGATGACAGGTTGAAGATGAAATGGACCATAAAGAGAATACCGACAACAAAGAAAGCAGGCTTGCATATCTCAAACAGCTTTTATTCGGAGGTAAACGTGCTAAGAAGGATAAGGCATGAAAACCTTCCTCATATTGTCGATATTTTCAGGGAGGGAAATTTTACCTGTCTTGTAATGGAATATATTGAAGGTCGCTCCCTTAAGGAAATGCTGGATAATAATGAACAGCTGAATCGGAGGGAGATAACACAGATAGCGCTGGAGCTGTGCAATGCGCTTAACTGTCTTCATTCACAAAATCCCCCGATCATATACAGGGATATGAAGCCTGCAAATATAATACGCCGTCCGGACGGGCATGTCTGTCTTATAGATTTTGGCACATCGGGGATCCAAAGGAATGTCAATACTCCGGTCGGGACACCGAAATACGCTCCGGAAGAATTGTTTAAGGGGTTCTCAGATATTCGTTCGGATATTTATTCTCTCGGGATCACATTAAGGGAAATATCTGGAGAAAATTGTGATAAGGATTTCAAACGGATTCTGGACAGGTGCACCAGATCTGACCCGGAGGAAAGATATCGTGATGTTAATGAGCTGAAAAGGGAGCTTTTAAAATATTCACACAGAATCCGGAGAGTACTGATACCGGCAATGATGACAGCGGTAGCATTTATTACCTGTGGAAGTCTGATCTACGGGCAAAACATGAAACACAGACTTTTAAATCTGGAATATTCCGTAAGCGAGGGCCGCTTAGATGAATACAGGATGATGCTCGAAAGCGGAAATGAAGCTTATTTTGCCGGGGATTACGAAACTGCCGAAAGTCATTACACCTCGGCCGTGACAATGGATAAAAACCGTGACGAAGGGTATCTGGCTCTTTTAAAGCTTTATACGAATCTGGGAATGCAGGAAGAAGGGCTTGACCGGCTGGAGCTTATGATAAAAAACGAAGCAGCCTTATCAGGAGAGCTTCTGTATGAAATGGGGCTTTGCGCTTTTTATGATCTTAAGGACTATTCCAGAAGCGAGCGGTATTTCGCACAAACAGATATAAAAAAGGTGCCCGAAGCCGGGTATTTTCAAAACATATCAAAGGTCCTCTGTGCAGTGGATATTGATGGGGACTATCTAAGCAAAAGTATTGAAGAATTCGATTCATATAACGGAAATGTTTCCGATCTTGAAGAACGTCTCAGAAATGATCTGAATATCGCATCACTACTTATCACCTACGATGATGAATTAAACCTGATAAAGGGGGAGGATCCTTTGAAAAGGGCACTGACCTTATGTCGGGAAGCCGGGAAACTGGCAGAAAGGATAGAAATGACGGATGCATATGCATTAAAAGAGCTGGATATGCTCTCAACCATTTACCGTCTGCTGGGGAAAAAATATACTTCCTCCAGACGTGAATACTACAACCGTTCCATAGAATATACAAAGGAATTTCTGGAAAGAGAGGAGGTGGTAAGAGATGAAAACGAGGTCAGGATAAAGCTTCTTAACATGGCGAGGATGTATGGTGAGCTTAAGGATCCTCAAAGTGAAAGGAAATGCTATGAGCTTTACGAATCGGAATTCGGATTTGAAGATGCAACTATGATCATCGGACATATCAAATGCCTTTTAAATGAAGGAGGAAAGGAGGCTGAAACACAAAGGTTGTTTGAAAAGGCTGAGAAAATACCGGATATCGGATCCAATCCGGATTTTGTGAAGCTCAGAGAAAGAATGAAGGCAAAGAACAATAAAAATAATATAGGATAATGAAAGGAGACGTAAATGAGAATTATTAATTTAAGCAGGCTTATGATACTGTCAGGGATATTTTTCATTATTTTTATGAGTGTGCCTGTATATGCAAAAAGCCTGAACTCCATTACCGACGGAGCCGGATACGACCTGGAATGTAACGAAGGAAACATATTATCCTCCGGGGATGTGATATTTAAGCTGGATACCACTCTTTTGAATGAAAATGAATACTACTGCAGGAGTTTTATAAATGATAAGGGTGAGGAAAGCATACTTCTTCCTGTGGAGGATGGGATATTTACACTGGAATTCGGAGATGCTGAAAGGATCGCGTTTTATATCATCAATGAAGAGGACGGAAGCATGAAGAGAATAACGGATGGAGCAGATGGTGTATTTTCCGTAAGCTTCATTGATGATACAGATATGTCCATAGAAAGTGAACTCCTTTATGACAGAGGTGTAATGATCGACGGTGTCAGATATATAACCGGAGCTGCACCGGAGCTTCGGGTAGCTCCGGTAGACGCCCTGGCGGTATTTGTAAAGGTGACCCGGAACGGAAAGACCGTAAAACACAGGGTTAAGGATGAGTTTGAAATGGAGTTTTCTCAAGGGTCATACGGGATCTGTGTTTATGGTGTGACGGGAAAGGGGACGATAATAGACGGAGAAGAGAGCAGATTTATTTATGACTGCAGCGGCCCAACAACACCTTATCTGAAATTTGAGTCCGAAACAGGAGGAGAGCAGGATGGCGATAATATCCTTTTTAATTCACCTCTTAGACTTATACCCCAGTCAAAGGACGAATACGCAGGGGTAAGTCATTATGAATTTGTGTTTTCGGACGGCAGTGTTCAAAAGGGTGGCAGCCTTCTTCTGGAGGATGATATGAAGGAGAAGGTTACAGTTTATGCAGTTGACCGTATAGGTAATTATTCTGAAGGAGTGAGCCTTAGCGGCGAGATGATCATAGATACCGGAAAACCTGTGCTAAAGGATATTTCATTAAAGGAAACCGAAAAGGGTGTGGTCATAAGAAGCGAAGTCAAAGATGAATTGTCCGGAATGGGAAAGCAAAAGCTGATATTAAACGGAAAAGAAATAAGGGAGGAGACCTTCGACTTTAAGGACAGAAATAAAAACCTTGAACGGGAGTTTATCATCACGGATA
>JAILOD010000217.1 GCA_024691015.1 Lachnospiraceae bacterium | reverse complement strand
CTTCAGGAGGTTATAGGCATAATGCCCTGTGCAGCAAATTCTCTTATGAATGAGGAAGGCATCCCTGTTGTTTGCGAGATGGATATACATGGAGCCATTACTTCTCTTATGGTTGAGGCAGCGGGTATGAATGAGACAAGGAGTATGTTCTCCGACTGGACCGTTCGTCATCCTGATAATGAGAACGGAGAGCTTTTGCAGCATTGCGGACCCTGGCCTATTTCGGTTGCAAAGGAAAAGCCAACCATCTGCGTGCCTGTTGCCTTCGAGCATAACGGTGCAGTTTCGGCCGAGGCTAAGCATGGTCAGATGACGCTTGCCCGTTTTGACGGTGATGACGGAAAGTATTCATTGCTTCTCGGTCACGCTAAGGGCATCGACGGACCGTTCACAAAGGGAACTTATGTATGGGTTGAAGTTGCAAATCTTAAGCGTCTTGAAGCAAAGGTAGTTGAAGGCCCTTATATCCACCACTGCGTAGCTATTCATGGTGATGTTGTTCCGGTTCTTTATGAGGCTTGTAAATATATCGGCGTTGAGCCCGATCTTTACGATCCTATCGAAGATAAGGTAAAGGCTTATCTCCATGGTGAGGATGTAACCTTTGATGAGGTTTAACTCAGTCGGAGAAATCCCCTGCCTCTGATCGTTAGTGCAGGTGGAGGTTATGACACTATACTGTTTAAGGAGAGAATATGGAAAATTTAAAAGCATTGGCTTACGAATTGAGAAAAAACACGGTAGATATCATTGTTAACGGAGGTGGCGGTCATATCGGCGGAGATATGTCGGTAATGGATGCGCTTGTAACTCTGTATTTTGACGAAATGAATATTTCTCCCGATAATGCGGATGATCCCAACAGGGACAGGTTTATCATGAGTAAAGGTCATTCTGTGGAATCACTTTATGCTGTTCTTGCTAAAAAGGGATTTTTCCCTCTTGAAGAGGTCCTGGATAAATTTTCGAAGTTTGGTTCGCAGTATATAGGACATCCCAATAATAAGCTTCCGGGTATAGAAATGAATTCCGGCTCTTTGGGACACGGTCTTCCGGTGGGCGTTGGTATGGCTCTTGCCGGAAAGATGAACAAGGCTCCATACAGGGTTTATGTTGTTATGGGTGATGGTGAACTTGCGGAAGGCTCAGTCTGGGAAGGTGCCATGAGCGGACATAATTACAATCTGGATAATCTTTGCGCGATCGTTGACAGAAATCATCTTCAGATTTCCGGTAATACAGAGGATGTTATGAAGCAGGATTCGCAGGCTGAACGATGGAAGGCCTTTGGCTGGAATGTTATAGAGATAGATGACGGTAACGATATCGGGAAGCTTAAAGCTGCATTTAAACAGGCAAGAGAGCATAAGGGAGATCCCAGTGTGATCATTTCAAATACCGTGAAGGGCTGCGGTTCACCGGTTATGGAAAATAAGGCGAGCTGGCATCATCACGTGCCCTCGGAGGATGAATACAAAGAAATTATGAAGGATCTGGAAGAGAGAAGGGAGGCAGCTTTAAAATGAATAAGATACATAACAGGAAAATAATTTGTGATGTTTTACTGGAGGCTGCAGCTAAGGACAGGGATGTTGTTGCTCTTTGCTCCGATTCGAGAGGCTCGGCTTCCATGACTCCGTTTTTTGAACAGTTTCCGGAGCAGGCTGTTGAGGTTGGTATTGCAGAACAGGACCTTGTAGGCATTGCCGCCGGTCTTGCAAAATGCGGTAAGAAGCCCTTTGCGTTTTCTCCGGCGTGCTTTTTGTCAACCAGAAGCTACGAGCAGGCAAAGATAGATTGTGCTTATTCAAATACAAATGTCAAGCTTATCGGCATAAGCGGCGGAGTAAGCTATGGTGCACTGGGAATGAGCCATCATTCGGCACAGGATATAGCGGCTATGAGTGCCATCCCTAATATGAGGGTTTATCTTCCGTCAGACAGGCATCTTACACGTCATCTTACGGAGGCACTTCTTAAGGATGAAAAATGTGCTTATGTGAGAACGGGAAGAAATCCGGTTGAGGACGTTTACGAAAGCGTTGAGGCCTGTCCTTTTACAATGGATAAGGCTAATGTTCTGACAGAAGGGGATGATATAGCCATCATCGCAACGGGTGAGATGGTTTATCCTGCACTTAATGCGGCAAAACTTCTGAAGGCTGAAGGTATCGGAGCAGCTGCGGTTGATATGTATTGTATCAAGCCTCTCGATGTGGATACCATTCTTAAGGTTTCACAGAAGGTAAAGGCTGTGATAACGGTTGAAGAGCATTCGCCGTTTGGCGGACTGGGTTCAATGGTTGCACAGGTGATCTCGGAGAACTGTCCGAAGAAGGTTAAGAATCTTGCACTTCCCGATGCTCCGGTCATCACGGGTAATTCCCGGGAGGTATTCGATCACTACGGTCTTAATGCGGAGGGTATCGCATCCGTTGCAAAGGAGCTGCTTAAATGAAGTATATAATAGGTATAGATCAGAGTACTCAGGGTACGAAGGCCATGCTGTTTGATGAAGTGGGAAAAATGCTGAAGAGATGCGATCTTCCTCATGAGCAGATCATTTCTGAAACGGGCTGGGTTTCTCATAATCCTGAAGAGATATATAAGAATACGGTTTCGGTGGTTAAAAATCTTATAGAGGAAACGGGTGTTGATAAGGCTGATCTGATGGCTGTCGGTATTTCCAATCAGCGTGAAACCTCGGTCTGCTGGGAAAGATCAACCGGAAAGCCTGTGGATAACGCTATCGTATGGCAGTGCTCGAGAGCTGAATATATTGCAAAGCGTGTGGAGGATGCGGGTGCTGCGGAGGAGATACGAAGGAAGACGGGAATCAATCTTTCTCCTTTCTTTCCGGCTTCCAAATATGCCTGGCTTTTGGAGAATAATGACGGAGTAAAGGAAAGGGCGAAGGCCGGAGAGATCTGTTTGGGGACGATCGATTCTTATCTGGTATTTCGTCTTACCGGCGGAAAGAGCTTTAAGACGGATTATTCCAATGCGTCCAGAACTCAGTTGTTCAATATTTCAACGTTGAAGTGGGATGAGGATATTCTTAAGATGTTTGATATTCCGCTTTGTGCACTTCCGGAGGTTACGCCTTCCGATGCAGATTTCGGTGAAACGGATTTTGAGGGATATCTGGATAAGAAGATACCTGTCCACGGCGTTCTGGGAGATTCGCATGCGGCACTTTACGGGCAGGGCTGTCTTGTACCGGGTACTATTAAGGCCACATACGGAACGGGCTCTTCCGTGATGATGAATGTGGGTGATAAGCCTGTTTTTTCGGATAAAGGTATTGTTTCGTCGCTTGCCTGGCATATGCATGGCAAGGCTCAGTATGTTCTGGAGGGTAATATCATATACACCGGTGCCGTTATGAGCTGGATGGTGAATGATCTGAAGCTGTTTCCCAAAGCTACGGACTCTATTAAGATGATGGAGGAGGCAAATCCCGATGATAAAACCTATCTTGTTCCGGCGTTCACCGGCCTCGGAGCTCCTTACTGGGAGTCAAATGCCACTGCGATGATCAGCGGAATGACCAGAACTACAGGTAAGAATGAGATAGTAAAAGCGGGTGTGGAATGTACTGCTTATCAGATCTGCGATATAATAACAGCTATGAGAGAGGATGCCGGGATTAAGATGGCAGATTTAAGAGTGGATGGCGGTCCGACAAAGAATTATAATCTTATGCAGTTTCAGGCGGATATCATCAACTCCGATGTGCTGCTTCCGGATGCGGAGGAGCTTTCCGGTATAGGTGCTGCTTATTGTGCCGGTGTGGCCATTGGCATTTATGATGAATCGAGGATTTTTGAAAACTTTAAGCGTAAGAGTTATTCCCCGAAGATGGATGAGTCTGTCAGAAAAGAGAAGCTTGCCGGTTGGAAGAAGGCTGTAGGGCTTGTTCTGAAGGGGGCAGAGGATTAAAATTAAGTTGAGCGTTTTGCCCCGGATAGCGGGTTTGTTGCTCGTATGGGATTTGTTTGCGGTTTGCCGATTCGGATTGCGAGGTATATTTTATGAAGGTATTAAATTTCGGTTCTTTGAATATCGACTATGTGTATCCGGTTGATCATATCATTATGCCGGGTGAGACGGAGCCCACCGGCGATGTCAGCTTAAATTGCGGAGGAAAGGGCTTAAACCAGTCTATTGCTCTTGCAAAGGCAGGGGTAGAGGTCTATCATGCCGGTCTTGTCGGGGAAGAGGGCGATGTGCTTATCGACAAGTGCAGGGAAAACGGAGTTAAGACGGATTTTATCAAAAAGATCCCGGGCAGAAGCGGTCATACCATCATTCAGGTGGATAAGAACGGACAGAATTCGATCCTGCTTTTTGGCGGTGCCAACAGACAGATGACGAAGGAGTTTATTGATGAGGTTCTGTCGCATTTTGATAAGGGTGATATGCTGATCCTTCAGAATGAGATAAACCTGTTGGATTATGTGGTTGATCGTGCTGCTGCTAAGGGGATGTTTATCGTGCTTAATCCGTCTCCTTTTGATTCGGCGCTGGATAAGGTTGATATGTCGAAGATATCTCTGTTTTTCTTAAACGAGATCGAGGGCGGACAGATGACCGGGAAAAAGGATCCCGAGGATGTACTGGTTTCGCTTAAGGAGATGTATCCTTCGGCGAAGATCGTGCTTACCCTGGGCGGAGACGGTTCGGTTTATACGGATAGCGAAAATACCTATAAACAGGGAATTTTTAAGGTGAAGGCGGTGGATACGACCGCGGCCGGTGATACGTTTTCAGGGTATTTTGTGGCATCCATGGTTGAGGGAATGAGTGTACCGGACGGGCTGGAGCTTGCAGCGAAGGCATCGTCTGTTACGGTTACCAGGCACGGTGCTACGGATTCGATCCCGCTAAGGAGTGAAATAAGATAAATATATGATTGATATTGCCCCGGACGGCCGATATTTTGGCTGCCCGGGGCTTTTTTCGGCCCGATACGGCTTTTTCTGTCGGCCGGGACTGCTTCGTGCCGCATTAAACTTGATAAAGTCCTCCCGCCACGCCATATTCTGCCCATCGCGCCGATCTGCCTTAGGATTGCATTTAATCCCGACACAAGGTAAAATACAGAAGATAATAAACAAAGGAATACTTATGAATTTCGAA
>JAILOD010000174.1 GCA_024691015.1 Lachnospiraceae bacterium | reverse complement strand
CTTTTTCCTGGTTTTCCTTCTACCATAAGAATGGCAGATTCGGAACACTTATTGGTTCGTTTATCTATCTGTTTTCCGGATATTATCTGTTGTATGTGGCCAAACATTTAATGTTTGGAGTGCCAATACTTACATTCCCATTAATACTTCTTGGGATAGATAAGATATTTAAGGAAAAGAAAAGCCTTCTTTTTATTCTTTCGGTAACACTTGCAGCCCTCAGCAACATATATTTTCTTTATATACAGATAGTGCTGGCTGTGTTTTACGCTGTCTATCGATATTTTTGTACTTATAAACGTTTTGAGTTGAAGAACTTTGTTCAGGTTCTGTTCCGATTTATACTTTACGGTCTTAATGCCTTTTTGCTGTCGGCGGTAATGATACTTCCATCCCTGTATATGCTTTTGAATGCTACAAGGCTCGGGGCAGATAATAAGGTGATGATCCTTTATCAGCTGTCGTATTATTTTAAACTGATAGCAAATTTCACTAATCTGCAGATACCGGAATATTCATGGATGACAATGTTTTACCCTTCGATAGCTGTGGCTGCTGTTATTGTAATGTTTGTAAAAAAAGGTGAGTATAAGGGAGAAAAGATAGTTTTTATCGTGTTAAATATCTTTGCTCTTATACCTTTTTTTGGGTTAATGTTTAATGGATTTGGTTATGTATTGAACCGCTGGCAGTTTGCGTATGCACTTGCTGTGGGGGTTATATTTGCACGTATATATCCCCGTATCAAAGAGCTTACATTTAAAGAACGGAGAACTGTGGCGGTTGCGATGGCAATAATTGCTGCTTTGAGTCTTGTCATTTCGGTAACCAGAACGACGCAGACATATGCAAGTGTGGCTCTCTTGCTTGCGGTTGCTGTATGCCTTTTGCTGTTTGATCTGTCAAAAATACCTGGATACCGAATTGGGATTGCAGTGATCCTGTTCTATTTCATAAGTACAGGTACAATAACATATCTTGTGTGGGATGTGGCATCTTCAAAAGATGGTAATGATACGATCAATAAATTCCATGACTTTAATACAGCTGATCTTGAAGTTGAAAACAACAATTCTGACAAGGTGCTTCATGACATTGCAGATGAAGGTATGTTCAGAATTTCGGAAATTGATGTCAGCTCGCCTATAAATTCTGCATCAAACAGAGGGGTTGCCATTCCTTCAAGATGGTACTCGTTTCTTACTCCTCAGATTTCGAAATATACCCGGGAAATGTATCTTAATACCATTCTTGACTATCGTATTTACGGTACGGAAAGAAGAAGTATTCTGGATGCCATCAACAGTGTTAAATACTATATTGTCAAGGAAGGCAGTGAAAACAAGCTGCCCTTTAATTACAGAAATAAGGTTAATGAAGCGGAGACCTATGACGGCCGTGCTTCGCTTTATACAGCTGATGTGGTTCTTCCATTGGGATACAGCTATGATGAAGAGATGAGCTGGGAGGAATTCAAACCTCTTAATATAGCACAAAGACAGGAAGCCCTTATTCAAAGAGTACTCATAGGAAATGATGATCAAAATATTGTAAAGGAGCAGTCTTCTCTCGAAAAAGTACTTGATCTCGAATCCGAAAATGTCCTTCAGTCCCTTGATACCATGGAGAATAAGGATATAGAGATAAACGAAAACGGAATAAAAGTTAATTGCGAACATGGTGTTGTAAGAGCGAAGATCAAGCCTGTTAAGGAGGCAGATCTGTATGCAGCCATCAGCGGTTTGAGTTATAAAGACATAAGAGTCAAAGATACTTATTCAAAAGATGAATGGAATTCTCTTTCCGGATATGAAAGACATATGATAGCGGATCTGGAAAGGTGGGAGCTTGACAGAGGGGATATATCCATAGGTTTTGGAACGAACGAAGGCAGTTACGATACTTCCCTTAAATATTATACCCCTAATCAGCTGTGCTACACCGGACACGACAATTATCTGTTAAGCCTGGGGTATTGTGAAGATGAGGTTAATGAAGTGTATATTTATTTTAAGAATCCCGGTTATTATAACTTTGATTCTCTGGATATATATATGCAACCCTATGACGGACTTAATGATAAATTATCAAAACTGGCAGCTGAACCTCTTGAAAACATAAGTAAGGGTAACAATAAAATAACCGGAACGGTTGATTTCTCCAAGGACAAGACCCTTTGCATATCGGTTCCCTACTCCGAAGGATGGACAGCCTTCGTTGACGGACAGAAAACCGAGATCCTTCCCGCGAACATAGCCTATATGGGTATCAGGATACCGAAAGGCCATCACGACGTGGTTTTAACCTATGAAACACCCTGGCTCAGAACTGGAGCATACCTCACTATCGCAGGTTTTTTGATGCTTGTCGTGATGATCATTTTGCAATGCTTAAAAAAAACTAAAGAAAGACCGTGAGAGCCTAAAATTTCTTGACAACTGAAGTTGGCGTGTCTAAAATGAAAATGTTGCATTAGAAGTAATTATATTTATTATAATTAACAAATTATTTATAACGGAGGAAAAGAAGAAATGGCAAACAAATGGGTTTATACCTTCAAAGAGGGTAACATGACTATGCGTAATCTCCTTGGTGGTAAGGGTGCAAACCTTGCAGAGATGACCGAGATCGGTCTTCCTGTACCTCAGGGATTTACTATCACAACTGAGGCCTGCACACAGTACTATGAGGACGGACGCAAGATCAATGATGAGATCATGGGTCAGGCTATGGAAGGTGTAGCATGGATGGAAAAGGAAAACGGTAAGAAATTCGGAGATCTTCAGAATCCCCTTCTTGTTTCCGTTCGTTCAGGAGCCCGCGCTTCAATGCCCGGTATGATGGATACTATCCTTAATCTCGGTCTTAACGATGACGTTGTTGCAGCAATGATCAAAGGAAATCCCGATCCTGCATTTGAGCGTTTTGTTTACGATTCATATAGACGTTTTATCCAGATGTTCTCCGACGTAGTTATGGAAGTCGGAAAGAAATATTTCGAACAGCTCATTGATAAGATGAAGGAAGAGAAGGGTGTTAAGTTTGACGTTGATCTTACAGCAGCAGACCTTAAGACTCTTGCAGAGCAGTTCAAGGCTGAGTACAAGAAGCAGCTTGGAAAGGACTTCCCTTCAGATCCCGTTGAGCAGTTAAAGCTTGCTATCGAGGCAGTTTTCCGTTCATGGGACAACCCTCGTGCAAACGTTTACCGTCGTGACAACGATATCCCTTATTCCTGGGGAACAGCCGTAAACGTAATGCCCATGGTATTCGGTAACTTAAACAATGAGTCAGGAACAGGTGTTGCATTTACACGTGATCCCGCAACAGGTGAGAAGAAGCTTATGGGTGAGTTCCTTAAGAACGCTCAGGGTGAGGACGTTGTTGCCGGTGTTCGTACACCTATGCCCATCGCTCAGATGGAACAGGAGTTCCCTGAAGCTTACGCAGATTTCATCAAGGTTTGTGATACTCTTGAGAATCACTACCACGATATGCAGGATATGGAGTTCACTGTTGAGAACAAGAAGCTCTACATGCTCCAGTGCCGTAACGGTAAGAGAACAGCTCAGGCTGCTCTTAAGATCGCTTGTGACCTTGTTGATGAAGGACATAAGACAGAGGCAGAGGCAGTTGCAATGATCGATCCCAGAAATCTTGATACACTGCTTCATCCCCAGTTCGATGCAGCTGCACTTAAGGCTGCAACTCCTCTCGGAAAGGGACTTGGCGCATCTCCCGGTGCTGCCTGCGGTAAGGTTGTATTCACAGCTGATGACGCAGTTGAATGGGCAGCTAAGGGTGAAAAGGTTATCCTTGTTCGTCTTGAGACAAGCCCTGAAGATATCACAGGTATGAAGAGTGCCCAGGGTATCCTTACAGTACGTGGTGGTATGACAAGCCACGCTGCTGTTGTTGCCCGTGGAATGGGTGAGTGCTGTGTATCCGGTTGCGGTGACATCAATATGGATGAAGAGAACAAGAAGTTCACTCTCGGCGGAAAGACATTCAACGAGGGAGATACGATCTCTATCGATGGTACAACAGGTAATATCTACGAAGGTCTTATCCCTACAGTAGATGCAAAGATCGCAGGAGAGTTCGGCCGTATCATGGGCTGGGCAGACAAATACAGAAAGCTTAAGGTTCGTACAAATGCCGACACACCCACTGATGCAAAGAAGGCTCGTGAGCTTGGTGCAGAGGGTATCGGTCTTTGCCGTACAGAGCATATGTTCTTCGATGAGACAAGGATCGCAGCATTCCGTGAGATGATCTGCTCTGATACTGTTGAAGAGCGTGAGGCTGCTCTTGACAAGATCCTTCCTTATCAGCAGAGCGACTTCAAGGCTCTCTATGAGGCACTTGAAGGAAATCCCGTTACCATCAGATTCCTTGATCCCCCTCTTCACGAGTTCGTTCCTCAGGAAGAAGAAGACATCAAGAAGCTTGCAGACGCACAGGGTAAGAGCGTTGAGACCATTAAGGCTATCGTTGAAGGTCTTAAGGAGTTCAACCCTATGATGGGACACCGCGGATGCCGTCTTGCAGTTACATATCCCGAGATCGCAGCTATGCAGACAAAGGCTGTTATCAGAGCTGCCATCGAGGTTCAGAAGGCTCACTCAGACTGGAATGTAAAGCCTGAGATCATGATCCCTCTTACATCTGAAGATAAAGAGCTTAAGTTCGTTAAGGATGTTGTTGTTAAGACAGCAGACAAGGAGATCGCAGATGCTGGCGTTAAGCTTGAGTACGAAGTTGGTACAATGATCGAGATCCCCAGAGCTTGTATCACAGCTGATGAGATCGCAAAGGATGCAGACTTCTTCTGCTTCGGTACAAACGATCTTACACAGATGACCTTCGGCTTCTCAAGAGATGATGCAGGTAAGTTCCTTGAGGCTTACTATGATCACAAGATCTTTGAGAACGATCCTTTTGCAAAGCTTGACCAGAACGGTGTAGGAAAGCTTATGGAGACAGCTATCAAGTTAGGAAAGCCTGTTAATCCCAAGCTTCACATCGGTATCTGCGGAGAGCACGGCGGAGATCCTTCATCTGTTGAGTTCTGCCACAAGATCGGACTTGACTATGTATCCTGCTCACCTTTCCGTGTACCCGTTGCACGTCTTGCAGCAGCACAGGCAGCAATTGCAGAGATGTAATTTAATACCGTTTAATTCGAATAATTTGAATCAATAAAATAAGATCAGGAAACCGGATAGCGGAAACGCTATCCGGTTTTTTTTGTATCGCAGATCCGCCGGAAGAAAAATTTCGGCTGAAGCCGACCGGCGGCTCGCGGATGAGTATCCGGATTAAATGATAACGATTTTATTAAATTTTTAATTACTATATCAATTTATGCGTAGGCCGTGATATAATAGTTCGATATGTTAATAAGGAGTATTGTGCCCGAAAAGGAGCTTTGTCGAATTTGAGTTTCATTCATTTGGATAAAAACAGCATGCGACGCGTGATGGCCGTTATCTGCGGTTCTGTCGGAAATGCATTGTTGTCATATTTGGCGGACCGGCTTGGTATGCCGGTGTATCTGGACACCATAGGAACCATAGTGGTTGCGGCTCTCGGCGGTATATTTCCCGGAGTTATGACGGCTGTTCTGACCAACTGTATCTGTCTTATATATAACACTGATTCTATGTATTATGTTCTGATACAGGCGCTGGTGGCAATAATCACCGTCTGGTTCTTCAAAAAGGAAGACTATAAAAATCCACAGAATCTGATAAGATTTTTTCTGGTGATCGCATCCGTCGGTGCGCTGTTAAGTGCTTTGATCCAATGGGGGCTTCTGGGAGGACCGCAAAACAAGGCTATTGCGGATTCCGTTACAGGCTTGCAGGAATTTACGGGTATTCCGACAATAATATTGTTTTTTGTTATAATGCTTCTTTTGAACCTTTTTGATAAGGGAATATCTATTCTTGCGTCGCTGGTCATTATTCATTTTATTCCCAAAGACATCCGCACATCTATAATGAACAGCGGATGGAAACAGAGACCCTTATCCAAGCAGGAAATAGGAGAGATAGATAATTGGGGAAAGGGAGTGGCCCATTCGGCAAGGATAAGGATTACTTTTATGCTTGCAGGCATTTCTCTGGCTCTTATTCTTGTGGTAAGCGGGATAGGTTTTGCCCTTTATTTTAATAGTCAGAAAATTGACTATACAAACAGTGCGTATCAGGCGGCTGATCTTGCTTCGCATTTTATCGATCCTGAAATGGTAAATAAATATCTTATTATGGTATCGAAGGTTCCCGGTTATAATGAAACGCTTGAAGATCTTAAATCCATAAACGAAAATTTTCCGTTTGTGGAGTCTATTTACGTTATGCGTATTCAGAAGGATGGCTGTTACTATATCTTTGATGTGGATCCTGTTCATAACGATCCTTATCCACCCGGTAAAAGAACAGAGATTGATAATTCGCTTAAACCATATATAGGGCAATTGCTTAAAGGTGAAGATATAGAACCGATAGAGTGCAACGATATGACCGGCTGGGTTATTTCGGTATATAGGCCTCTTAAGGATTCCCGGGGCAATACCGTATGTTATGTTGCGGTAGACGTGTCAATGAAGTACCTGACATTAGACAGCGGAAGATTTATTTTAAAGATAATGCTGATAATCAGTGGCTTCTTTATTCTCATACTTGCTATAGGCATGTGGATCACCGGGTTTTATACCGTTTATCCCATAAATTCCCTTGCCACCTGTATAGATAATTTTATTGAGGCAGGCGACGATCAGGGCGCTCTTGATGAACATGTTAAAAACCTGAGACGCCTGGATATACATACGGATGATGAAACGGAAAAGCTTTACCATTCGATATGTCAGATGGCTATGGGTATGGCAGAACAAATGCGTGATATCCGTCATTACACGGATTCTACGGCCAAGATGCAAAACGGTCTTATTATTACAATGGCAAACATGGTGGAAAACAGGGATTCGGATACAGGAGCACATATTCAGAAAACGGCAGCCTATGTTCGAATAATTTTAGACGGTCTTAAGGAAAAGGGGTATTATTCAGAAAAGCTCACGCCTAAATATATGTCAGATGTGGAGCTGTCAGCACCTCTTCATGATGTTGGAAAGATCAACATTCCGGATGCGGTTCTTAACAAGCCGGGTAAGCTTACTGATGAAGAATTCGAGATCATGAAAACCCATACAACGGCAGGAAAACATATAATGGAAAGTGCCATCAGTACGGTTCAGGGCGAGAATTACCTGAAGGAAGCAAGGAACATGGCGGCCTACCATCACGAGAGATGGGATGGAAAGGGATATCCCGAAAAGCTTCATGGGGAGGTTATCCCGCTGTCTGCACGAATCATGGCAGTGGCAGATGTTTTTGATGCGCTCACATCTGCACGTGTATATAAACCACCTTTCCCGTTGGAGAAAGCCCTGGAGATAATCTCCGACGGATCGGGAACACAGTTTGATCCAAAATGTGTTGAGGTGTTTATGGATTCACTTACCGAGGTCAAAAAGGTATTGAGGAAATACAATAACGCTGATGTCTGAGATGTGCGGATCTCAAAAGAGTTTGAAGTGATAATACAAACGTAATAAGGAGGAAACGGAAATATATGAGAAGTAAAAAAATACTGAAAATAAAAAGTATTTTTATGCTTTTCTTCATATTGGTATTTCTTTCCGGAAGTATATTAACCGTATCTGCCGATGAAACGGATAGATCGGCAGGAAATTCTTCCGATGAGCAGTACAGGATGGGTGGGGGTTATTCAGCCACAGGCCAGCTTGAAGGAGTGGGCTATACGTCTGTTGTTTATGATGCAACAAACGGACTTCCTACATCCGATGCTAACTGGATCAACTGTTCAAAGGACGGATATATCTGGATCGGCAGCTATGCCGGAGTTATGCGCTACAATGGGGCGAGCTTTGAAAGGCTTGAGGCTAAAGACGGCATCACCAGCGGCAGGTCTATTTATGAAGATTTAGACGGGAGGATCTGGATCGGTACTAACGATAACGGTGCTGTTATGATCGATGGCGAAAACAGAAGGCAGTATACGGATATAGATGCTCTTCCGTCTTCCAGTGTGCGCTGTTTTGCGGAGGATGAAAACGGATTCATATATATAGGTACAACAAACGGAGTAGCTTACGCGGATTCACAGGGAGAGCTGCATCTTGTTGACTCGCCAGAACTGAACGGTAAGATAATCACACGTCTCGTGGAAACAAGCGACAATTTTGTTTATGGAAATACCACGGATGGAGATGTGTTCAGGATCCAGGATGGCAAACTGGAAAGCTTTTATACAAGTAAAGAAGTCGGCATAGATATGATCACAGCCATATACCCCGATCCTGTACACAATAAGAGAGTATATTACGGTTCTGAAAGAAGCATCATATATTACGGTTATTACGGTGATAACATTTCTCTGTTTCAGAAGATCTCCGTGGATCCGCTGGAGAGATCAGATTGGATCACGATGGCCTGCGACAGGATATGGATAAGCTCTCAGGAGCAGATAGGCTATCTCGACAGTGAAAATAATATAAAAGTACTGAACAATCTTCCGGTCAATAATTCAATTTCCATGCTTACGGCTGACTATCAGGGTAATATCTGGGTTGCTTCATCCAGACAGGGCGTCATGAAGATCGTTACCAATAATTTCCGTAACATTTTCGAAGAAGCAGGGTTGGAAGAGAGTGTGATAAACAGCACCTGTAAGAGAGGTGAGGAGCTTTTTGTCGGATCCGACGTAGGATTGAAGATCATTAGATCCGATATGAAAGAGGTCAATAATGAATTGACACGGTTTCTGGATGGGACCAGGATCCGCTGTATAATGAAGGACGATAAAGAAACCCTCTGGATATCCTGCTATACCAACGATATTGGTCTTGTCAGTTATTCTCCCTTTAGAGAGATAAAAATCTATAACACCGATAAAGGACTGATAAGTAATAAGATCCGTTGTACATCCTTAGCAAGCGACGGAAGAATACTTGTAGGTACGGGGGATGGTCTTTCAATCATTAAAGACGGAGAGATAGTGAAAAATGCGGGTGCAAGTGAGACTATTTCGAATACAGTATTTCTGACCGTAGAGGAAGGAAGTGACGGGGAGGTTTATGCCGGGTCGGACGGTGACGGAATATATATCATAGGGGATAACAAGGAAACCAGACTGGGCAAGGAAAGCGGGCTTACCAGTGATGTTATCCTAAGGATAAAAAGAGATAAAACACGCGGGTTATACTGGATCGTTACATCAAATTCACTCCAGTATCTGAAAGCGGGAAAGATATATACGGTAACATCATTTCCTTATAACAACAATTATGATATTTATTCTGCCGATGACGGAAATATGTGGATATTATCGTCTTACGGAGTATATGTACTTCCGACAAGACAACTTATAGAGGATAACGTAACCGATTATAAGCTCTATACTATTGCAAACGGGCTTACGGGTGCGGTGACAGCAAATTCCTTCAGTGAGAGAGACAGTGACGGGAATCTGTATATTTCCTGCCGAAATGGTGTGAGCCAGGTAAATATTAACCATTATTTTGAAAAAGCACCGGCTATAGAACTTAATATTGAATCGGTTTTATTCAATGATACACAGATAAAGCCTGATGAAAACGGTAATTATATATTGCCGGCAGGAAACGGCCGTATTCAGATCACTCCTGCGATATTGAACTATTCCATGACAAATCCGCTTGTAAAGCTGTTCCTCAAAGGAGAAGAAGAGTCAGGTATGACGGCCCTTCAGAGCAATATGTCATCTCTTGAATATACAGGGCTTCATTATGGAGATTACGAGCTGTATCTGCAGGTGCTTGACGAAACGGACGGAAAGATCATCTCGGAAAAGATTTTCGGTTTCACAAAGAAGCCGATGCTGCTTGAGCTTTTGGTTGTCAGGATAATGGGAATAGCGTTGCTGGTTTTTTTAGCCGGAATAATAGTCTGGCGTGTAATGACCGGAACCGTTATCAGCAGACAGTATGACGAGATAAGGGCCGCAAAGGAAGAGGCGGAGAGAGCGAATTCTGCGAAATCCCGTTTCCTTGCCAATATGTCACATGAGATAAGAACCCCTATCAATACCATAATGGGTATGGACGAGATGATATTGCGTGAGGATGCGACGGGTGTACCCAAGCCGTACTTTATGTCGGTCATAAATTATGCATTGGATATAAAGAATGCAACTGACTCTCTGCTCAGCCTCATAAATGACCTTCTGGATATGTCCAAGATAGAGTCGGGTAAATTCAATCTTGTTGAGCAGGAATACGACGTGACAGATATGCTGCGTTCCATTGTAACAATGATAAGAGTCAGGGCAAATGCAAAGGACCTCACCTTTGATCTGGATATAGATCAAAGCCTGCCATCACGTCTTTACGGAGACATGAGTAAGGTAAAGCAGATCGTTTTAAATCTGCTTACAAATGCCGTTAAATACACAGAATTCGGTGGTTTTACTCTTAAGGTCCTTATGGAAGAGATGACAAATGAGACCTGCCGCATCAGATTTTCGGTAAAGGATACGGGAATCGGTGTCAAAGAAGAGGATATGGAAAAGCTTTTCACTGCATACGAAAGGCTGGATGAAAAGAAGAACAGTGCCATTCAGGGTACGGGGCTGGGTCTTGATATTTCGAGGCGTTTTGCTGAAATGATGAACGGATCTCTCTGGTGCGAGAGTGAATATGGTAAAGGCTCGGAATTCATACTGCTTTTAGACCAGAAGATCGTTGATCAAAAACCGATAGGAGAATTTGCAGAGCATGATGATTCGGTAAAAGGACCTTATGTTCCGCAGTTCATAGCTCCTGATGCGGAGATATTGGTTGTAGATGATAATGTTATGAACCTGGCAGTGATCAAAGGCCTGCTTAAGTCTACAAAGATGTTCGTGACAACCGTTGAGAGCGGAGAGGAGTGTCTGGAGAAGATTAAATACGGTAAGTTTAATGTGGTACTCTTAGACCATATGATGCCGGGGATGGACGGCGTTGAGACTCTGGAAAGGATTAGAGAAGACTATCCTGATCTTCCGGTTTATGCACTTACGGCTAATGCGGCAGCGGGCGAGGAATTCTACAAGTCAAAGGGCTTTAACGGATATCTGTCAAAGCCTATAGACAGTATGGTTCTGGAAAAGACTATCCTTAAGCATCTGCCTGAAGAGATCGTAATGAAGCCTGTTGATGAGACAAGGGCTCCCGAGCTTGAGGAAATTCCCGAGAATATGAAGTGGATCTACGATATTAAGAGTATCAATGTGGATGAGGGAATTAAAAATTCCGGCGGTATAGCTTCATTCATATTCTCTGTAAAGCTGTTTTACGATACCATAGATAATAATGCCGAGGTAATTGAAAAGGCATATAAGGAAAAGGATATACTCCTGTATACGGTAAAGGTACATGCCTTAAAGACCTCTGCCAGAATAGTGGGAGATGCTGCATTGTCCTGTTTGTGTGCCGAACTGGAAGAGGCCGGCAACAAGAAGAATATGGAGTTCATAGATGACAATACCTATAATATGCTGGCAGAATATAAGGAATACAAGGAAAAATTTGCACCCTTAAATGAAGATGAAGAACAGGGCGACAAGGATCCCATTGATGAGGATGAACTTAAAGATGCTTATTCGGCTCTTAAAGAAGTGATCCCTCAAATGGATTATGATTCAGTGGAAATGATAATATCCCAGGTTACTGAATACGCGCTTTTAAAAGAGGATGATGATTTCTTTAAAGAGCTTCAAAAGAAACTTAAGGCATTTGACTGGGATGGAATGGAGAGTATGATAAATGAAAAATAATTTCTTGGGAGGATTAAATGGCTGAAAACCGGGTTTTGATAATAGGAAGTAAGGAGACTTTTTTAGTCAGAGCTTTGATTAAAAAGCTTGCCGATGCCGGGATAGATAATAAGTTTACCCCTTGGACTGTAGACGATATAAATGCAGCCTGGGAAGAAACGACCGCACTGGTTACACTTTACATGGAGGAGGGGGAAAGCCCGGGAGAGGAGATCATTCATTTTATTATGGATAAAATGAATGAGATCGGTGCACAGATGATAATCATCGGTGCAAGACTGGATATTCAGTTTGTTATAGACAGGATACCGGGAGATCTTATATTTAAGACCCTGGAAAGACCGATCGATAATGCCGCATTTGTACAGGCGGTTTCAGAGTTTATCCGGAAAATGGATGCGGGAGAATTAAGAAAGAGTATTCTTATTGTAGATGATGATCCAACTTATCTGGCGCTTGTAAGGGACTGGCTTAAGGAAAAGTACAGGGTTTCAATGGTTAATTCCGGGCTGCAGGCCATTAAATTTCTGGGAAAGAATAAGGTGGATCTCATCCTTTTGGATCACGAAATGCCGGTAACGAGTGGTCCCCAGGTTTTGGAAATGCTTAGAAGTGATGAGGAAACAAAAAACATACCGGTAATCTTCCTTACGGGAAAAAGCGATAAGGAAAGTGTTATGGCTGTGGTTGCCCTTAAACCTGAAGGTTATTTTCTTAAAAGTGTTACAAGAGTGGAGCTTCTGGAAAAACTGGATGAGTTCTTTATACTTCACAGATAAGATATGGGTTTGATATAAGGCGGGTTAACAAATGCTGGAAGTTTTGAAAGCACAACAACTGAATATAATGCTTATCCTATGCGGTATTACAGGCATAATATCACTGTTCGTTGTAATGAGTAAGGGCATGTCTAAAAAACGGAAGGAATCCCTTATCATAATAGAACTGGGAAGTATGCTGCTTCTTATATTTGACCGGTATGCCTATATATACCGCGGAGATGTCAGCTTTACGGGTTACTGGATGGTTCGGATCAGTAATTTCATGGTGTTTTTCCTGACTATCGTTACAGTTATAGGATTTAATGAATATCTGGCAGATCTGATCACTAACGAAGGTGGTCAGACAAAGGTTCCGAGGAGGCTTATGGTAAGCCGATGCGTTCTTTTATTCGGGATACTGATGCTGATCATTTCACAGTTTACGGGGTTGTATTATACCTTTGATGCAACCAATCATTATCAAAGGTCGTCCGGATACATTATCTGTTATCTGATCCCGTTTATTGCCCTTTTGATCCAGCTTTCGGTTATCATTAAATACGGACAAAAGCTTAACAGGGGCGTCTGGGTTTCTCTGATCCTGTTTTCGGTTATGCCGTTTGTAGCATCAGTTGCGCAGTTGTTTTTATATGGCCTGTCACTGACAAATATCGGTCTTATGGCTATGGGTATCCTATTGTATATCTTTGCATTAAATGATATGAATACGACAATAGAGAAGGCACACCGTCAGGAGGTAGAATATTTAAAAGAACAGCAGAGCAGTATGAACCGTCTTTTTGATGAGATGGCAAGGGCATTTGCAAAGGCTATTGATGATAATAAGTCCAATGCAAAGGGACATTCCGAAAGGGTTGCCAAATATGCAAGAATGATCGCCGAAAAAGTAGGGAAGGATGAAGATGAATGTGAAAGGGCTTATTTTGCGGCACTTTTGCATGATGTAGGAAAGATAGGTATTCCGGATGAACTTATAGACAAGGTCAATCTGCTGAATAACGAAGAAGAAAAGATATACCAAAGTCATACATTAACCGGAGAAAAGATCCTTTCGGAGGTAAAGGAATACTCGTATCTCGCAGAGGTATCACATTTCCATCATGAAAGATATGACGGAGGAGGGTATCCCGATAAACTTAAAGGAGAGGAGATTCCTGAACTGGCTCGCCTTGTCGCTGTTGCTGATGCATACGACAATATGACATCAAGCAACGAATTCAGGGATGTTACACCGCAGTTTGCCGTGCGTGAGGAATTTGTCAAGGAGGGGGGTATCCGCTTTGATCCGGTATTTTCAAAGGCAATGGTAGCACTTATAGGTGCAGACAGTGAATACCGTTTGAGAGAGATAGAGGATGAAACAGAGAGTGTTTGGAAAACCGAGATAAATTGTACCTCTTACAGAAGTGAAATATCAAACGGGATCATTGTATCCGAGAATATAAAAAAGATCA
>JAILOD010000134.1 GCA_024691015.1 Lachnospiraceae bacterium | reverse complement strand
CTCTTTAAGAGGTTTTAAAACATTTGCTATGATAAAATCGCGTTTCTTTTCCTGCGCGGTCTCATAGTCATTATAAAAAAGCTGTGTTCCTTCTTCTGCATACTTTCTTGCAAACTCAAAGGCTTTTATGAAGAAATCCTCGCCTATTGTTTCCGTCCACGCAGACTTTCTAAACTCTCCGTCATCCACCGCCTCATTTACAACATCCCACGCATAGATGATGCCGGGGTATTCTGCCCCAACAAATTCCAGAACACCCTTTATGTAACCTTCCATGCGTGAAAGCATTGTATCTCTGTCCGCAAGGCCTTTATTTTCATCATATTCCTTGCAGAAAAACCATTTGGGTGTCTGGTTGTGCCAGATAAGCGTATGGCCTCGCATGGCTATACCGTTTGCCTTTGCAAAGTCAAGATAAGGTCTTGCGTTTTCAAAGGTGAGTGCGGGAATAAGATCATGCTTTGCCGGCATGGCAAGATTTGCCTCTTCATCAAGAAAGAATGAAGGTTTCATGTCATTTTCACAAGTAAAGCTGTTAAACTGCTCAAGAAGCAGAGCTGTGTTGCTGCATGTACAAAGATTCTTCCTTGATATCGCCGCTCCGATTTTAAAATATGGTTCGAATGCTGTTTTAAGATTCATGTTTTCCTCCCGTAATGTATTCCTGTTGATTTTATTATACTCCAAAAAAGCTGTAAGCGCTATTGATTCAGCGTTTTTTCTTTGTGTTTTTACAGTTTTGCTCATCAAATAAGGAGTACTTGTTTTTGAGAAAATAGATTTCCGGTCAAAAAAAATGAAAAGACGAAAGGAGATCCACGGGCGAACCCGTGGATCTCCTTTTTGATCTGTTCTTCGCAGTAATCCTTATCTCTTTGATAAGTGTGGTTCCTTATACCATAAGGCTTTACGCATTCTTTGAGTGCTACGTGAGTGTTACCGATCAGGTCTAAGCGAGCCTGATTATGCCGGAATTCTATGTATAAGGTGGCTTTTTTATTTCCCATTACAATCTACTAATCATGGATAAGATTTAAAATACATCCCAATGTATTCTATCATTGATATCAATTTCCTTCTGTTTGGGAATCGACGCGTTCTCTTTTGGTCTGCCTATGCCGATAAAACAAGGCATATAGTAATCCTTTGGATAACCGAGCACCTTTCTTGCATGCTCACTTTCATTTCCAAGCGGTATCCGAAGATTACAACCATACCCTTCGGCTGTTGCAGCAAGGAACAGATTTTCTATACTGCACCATATTGAGGCAAATCCATTAAGGTGGGAAACATTCTCGGGATGAAGTATATCTGTCTTTTGTTTCAAAAGCGGCAAAATGATTGCAGATGCATCAAAAAGCATCCTATACTGTTTCGGTACGGCGTTGCGATAGCACTCCTGTTGAAGACTGTCATTCAAATTCCAATCCTTTATCAGCTGATCCATTTCATCGTCAGATATTCCTTTTGGAACTATATCAAGTAATCGCGCGATCATCTCACGATCTTTAACAATAATGAAGTGCCAGTCACGCATATGGTCATTGGTAGGAGCCTTCATTGCAGCAGAAATAACTTTTTCGATAACACCTTTAGGTATATCCTCTGATTCAAATTCCTGAATGGTTCTTCTTTTCTCTATAACATCATAAAACTCCATACATTTTCTCCTCACCGGGCATACAAACCACAATATAATACGTCCTGCAAACTTGATTCTGTCGATGCGAGCACATCTTCTTGGCCTATCGGTCATGAAGTAGCCCTCGCTCTAAAGCGCTCGGTCAATCCCGATTTAACATTTTATGTTATCCCGGAATTATATGGTTATAATCACCTGCTGCATTCGCAAATTACACTTACATAATACAATGAATAATGTCATTTTTCAAAGGTTTATTTCAGATACCTATCGACCAATTGCTTGACTATGCTTGTATTTAACACATCCTGTTCGGTCTCAAAAGTAAGAATCAGGCGCTCCCCCGGCAAAATACCATTTTTTTGATAGCTATTGAGCTTTTTCACTGCCTTTACGGCATATTCGGGCTTATCCATCATCCCCTCGTGCTCCCAATATATTTCTTTTCTGAGCTTCTTTGAAAAGAATGAAAAATCCGGAAAGACCATTCCATATCCTGAAAGGTTGAGCGGCTTTTCATATTTATATAAAACATCGTTTCTGAAAAAATAATCCGCAAGTATCTTTTCTGATTTTGATCTTACCCGCTCTCCTCTTTCCGACATAATTACCGGTGTACCTTCAGCGAAGGCCTTTCCTGTGTAGGGCGCAGCATACCATTCCTCTTCCAGCTGCTTAAATGTTGGTTCAATGGGCGTAACAAGCTTTTTTCTTTCAGGATGCAGCGATTCAAATAGTTCTTCGATCTCGTCATCATTGTAATCTTTAAGGCATCTTGTGATGAGTTTGTTTCTGGAAGTTGCGGTCTTAAGCACGGAATCATTGTAAACTTTCTGCGCCAACCGGCGCGGAAGCTCCTCGTTCTCCCTTGGAATATATTCGCCATATTTGGAGTCAATACAATGATAGTATCTGACCTTTCCATGATCCATTGAAATACGAAGGCTTCCCTCCGCTGATACATCCCTTCTTTCGCTCACCTTTGCTATTACCGCTTCCAGATACTTTTGCTCCTCTATGAGCATTTCTTTTAATCCCTTCACTGTTTTTACCTCTTTTCTTTTGTTTTTTTGTTTTTTATTGTTTGTTGTTTTCTGTTGCTTTTTTTAGTTGTTTTTTTAGTTTTCTTTTTTAGTCGTTTTTCAGTTATTTTTTTAAACTACTTTTAATTTTATATAAGAATTGACCCATCTTGAAAATTCTTGATTTGGAGTCAATCGGTTTCAGATCTAAAGTTGACTCATTTATAAAATATTCCATTTGTGGTCAACCCGGCGCTTTGAATCAATTGACTCTTTTTAATATTTCCCATTTGGAGTCAACCTGACGTTCCGAATCAATTGACTCTTTTTTTGTTTTTTTCATTTGGAGTCAACCGACCACTTTGTTTTTATTGACTCTTTTTCAATATTCCCAATTTAGAGTCAACCTGACGCTCCGATTCAATTGACTCTCTTTTAATATTTTCGGTTTAGAGTCAATCGGCCGCCCCGATTTAGTTAACTCATTTTTAAAAAATTGGATTTGTGGTCAAGAATTATGCGAATAATAGAAACCCGGAAGCCAAAGAATGGGCTCCCGGGATAAAAATCTTGAATTTTCTGTGATGAAAAGTAATTCTCTCGTGTTGAGATGAAATACAATCTTTGAAAAGTAGCTTTCTCTTTGAAAAGTAGCTTTCTCTTTGAAAAGCAACTTTCTCTTCGAAAAGCAACAACCTCTTCGCAAAGATTATCTCTTGCTGAACTGAGGTGCACGACGTGCTTTCTTGAGACCGTACTTCTTTCTTTCCTTCATACGAGGATCTCTGGTAAGGAATCCTTCCTTCTTGAGAACGGGTCTGTAATCAGCATCTGCCTCAAGGAGTGCTCTTGAAATACCGTGGCGAACAGCG
>JAILOD010000062.1 GCA_024691015.1 Lachnospiraceae bacterium | reverse complement strand
ACATCTACGTGCGTTTCGGGAAAGGCACCCAGAACGGCCTCGCCGACAAGTGCATCCATTTCCATGGAATTTTTCGGGTATGCCTTGTTTGAGCGCCTGGTATCAACCTTAAACGAAAAGCTTTTGTTTTCGTAGTTTTCTTCCACATATTTTACTGCTGCAGAGCATACACCCTCTACCGTGTGGTATATTATCCTGTCAACGGGGCAGATGGCGATAATGCCGAAAACCTTGGTTAGAATACCCATCATCGCATCAAGATCATAGCCCTCGATCGCGTTGACAAAAATCCTTCCGTTTATCTTGCTTACGTCGAATTCGCCTTCGATACGGCGCAGATTACTGCGGATCTGAGTGACAAGGGCGTCCTCAAATTTATAGCGGTTCTTTCCTTTTAAACCTATCTCTGCATACTTTATTAAAAATGATCTGCTCATGATTACCTCCGGGAATATCTGGCGAGCTGTGGAACCAGTTCTGAAAGTGCATCGGCTGCGGTGTCAAGCTCCTCTTTTGTGGTGAAGACGGAGAGTGAAAAACGCACCGTGGATTCTAAGGCCCATTTGGGCACACCGATCGCCGAGAGCGTGGGTGAAATGCTCTTGTGGTTTGAGGAACAGGCAGAACCTGCGGATACGTAGATACCCTTTTCCTCGAGTGCATGGAGCAGGACCTCGCTCCGCACACCTTCCGTTGAAACCGAAATAATGTGAGGCGCTGCCTTTGTTCTGTCAAGGCTGCCGTTTACGTGAATTTCCTTAAGAGCGGTGATCCGGTTTATAAAATCTTCTCTTAGTGAATAAAGCCTTTCTGAGTGGCTTTCTATATCTTTGTATATTTCCTTTGCGGCAAAACTAAAGCCTGCGATACCCGGAACGTTTTCGGTGCCGGAGCGCATATTGTGCATCTGGCCGCCGCCGAAGATCAGGGGAGATATATGTACTCTGTCGGAAGTATATAAAAGCCCGACTCCCTTGGGACCGTGTATCTTGTGTGAGCTTGCCGAGAGCATATCTATCCCGCATTCCGAAGGGATAAGACGAAGCTTTCCGAAGCCCTGGATATCATCCACATGAAAGAGAGCATCGGGAGCCTTTTGCTTTATCAGTCTGCCTATCTCCTTTATGGGTTCGAGGGCACCGATCTCGTTATTTACATGCATTACCGAAACCAGGATCGTATCGCTCCTTAAAGCCGCCTCCAGCTCGGCGAGATCTATAAGCCCTTCTTTATCAACGCTTAAAACAGTGATCTCAAAGCCTTCTTTTTTCAGAAAATCGCAGACACGGCTGACAGCAGGGTGTTCAATACCTGTTGTGATGATGTGTTTCCCACGGCCCTTTTTTGCTATGGCTGTACCGATCAGTGCGGTATTGTTGCTTTCCGTGCCTCCCGAGGTGAAGATCAGGTTCTTCTCCTTGCATTTTAATATGCCGGAGAAGGTTTCAAAGGCGGTGCGCAGATATTTTTCCGCATCAAAGCCTTTATTGTGAAGACTTGAAGGATTGCCGTAATCCTCGGTATAAATTTTGTTCATGATCTCCACGGCCCCGGGTAAGACCTTTGTGGTCGCGGAATTATCCAGATAACATTCCATTATAATGATCCTTAATTTCTGATTTCGAATAAATAAGACAGCCAGGAGAGGATGACAAGAGGTGCGGTTTCCGTGCGCAAAATCCTCCGACCCAGTGAGATGGGGGTAATGCCGGCATTCCCGGCCTGTTCTATCTCGCTTTCTTCAAAGCCGCCTTCCGGACCGATAAAAACCGCTATGTCCGAGCCCTGTTTTATACCTTCAAGAATAGAAGCGGTCTTGTCATAATCCTTTGAAAGCTCGTAAGGGATCAGCTTTACGGCGCAGTCACCCGCCATTTTAACAGCCTCACTAAAGGATACTATATCGAAAACCTCAGGGATCACTGCTCGCTGGCTCTGCTTGGCGGCAGCCTCCGCGATGGTATTCCACCTGGCAACCTTTGAAGCCTTCTTTTTGCCGTCCGGTTTTGAAACACTTCTGTGGGCTTCAAAGGGGACGATCTGCGTAACGCCCAGCTCTACTGCCTTCTGCACGATGAATTCCATTTTGTCGGACTTGGGAAGCCCCTGAAACAGGGTGACACGGACCGGGAGCTCCACATCGGCTTCCTTTATGAAGTCCAGCTTAAGATGGATCCGCTCTTCCTCAAAGCCTTCTATGTGGCAGCGGTACTCATTTTTCGTAACGCCGTCGCTTACGGAGATCACTTCGCCTTTGTTCATCCGCAGAACATTTTTTATGTGATTATAGTCGGAGCCTTCTATGTAAAGGTCGTTCCCCAGTATAAGGGAGGGGTCAGTGAAGAAGTGATACATAGGACACCCATTCTCCGTCAGTGTTTTTTTCAAGTATCTTAAAGCCGTTCTTCTCGAGTATATCCCGGACGAAATCTGCCTTTTCATCAATTATTCCGGACACTATGTATATGCCGTCCTTCTTTAAGAACGAAGGCACAAGAGGTGTCAGGGGTTCTAAGACATCAGGAAGTATATTTGCGATAACCATATCCGCACTGTCCTTTAATTCCTCCTGAAGGGCGTGGTTCTCAAGCACATTATCTATAAGAAGAGAAAGCTCTTCTTTTGAAATATCATTATCTTCCATGTTCTTTTCAACCGCAGGGGTGCAGTTGGGGTCGATATCTATGCTTTTTGCATGACGCGCTCCGAATTTTAGGGCCATTATGGATAAAATGCCGCTGCCGGTACCTATATCCAGAACGAGATCGGACGGACGGAGATATTTCTTTATTTCCTTAATACAGAGCCTTGTGGTTTCGTGGGCGCCTGTACCGAAGGCCGTGCCGGGATCTATGTTTATCACGAAGTCGTAGTCGTCATCCGGCTTTTCGCTCTCCTCCCAGGAAGGGATGAAAAGGGCGGTTTCTCCGTCTTCAAAGTCTATCTCAAACTGGTGGAAGTAGTTTTTCCAGTTGTTGAGCCAGTCTGCGTCCTCGGTAAGCTCCTTTTCTATCGTGGTATCTGTTGTATC
Organism: Lachnospiraceae bacterium; assembly: GCA_024691015.1. Lineage (GTDB taxonomy): Bacteria > Bacillota > Clostridia > Lachnospirales > Lachnospiraceae > NK4A144. Next base: position 6,675 of record JAILOD010000062.1, on the reverse strand, counting down.
CACATAGACACCTACATCGGCTATCATGGAGCGGACTTTTTCGATAAGCTCAGTGTGGTCCTCGCCCTCCTCAAGGAAAAAGGAGATATGGGAACGACCCTCTTCTACCGTGTTTTCGGGCATATCATCGATGTAAACAGGGACACAGTCCTCTTCGGGAGTAAGAGAGTCACTTATCATCACTCCGTCGATACCCAGTTCGGCGAGCTCCGCCGCGATTAATTCTTCAGCTTCAAATGTAGTTTTAATGGTATATTTTTCGTATTTCATATTTGTTAATCCTAACACAAACGAATGATTGAAACAAGGATTGTGTGCTATAATCACAGGTATGAAAAACAGGAAGTTCAAATTTAAACTTATTCTGATCGTTTGTGTGATTTTAGTGCTTATGCTTTCTCTGTACGGAGTGTACAGGGACAGGCTTATGAAGGGTATTGTTATAAACGAGGTCTGCAGCAGCAATCTTAAGACGCTTTCCGATAATGAGGGGAAATACAACGATTGGATCGAATTATATAATTCATCGGATAAGGATATGGATATTACGGGCTATTCTCTCTCGAGAACGAAGAGGGGAAAGCTGGATTATGTTTTTCCGGAAACGGTCATTAAAAGCGGAGAGCATAAGCTGGTCTACTGGGACGGGATCACAATATCGGCCGGGGGTGACAGGCTTTTTTTTGCCGATCCGTCGCATAAGGTTGTCTCGGAGCTGGAAATCCCGTCTCTGGAGGCCGATAGTACATACGGGCGATTAGGCGACGGGAAGGTTATGGGCGTAATGGAGCCTACTCCCGGAGAGAGGAACCTTGATGAAGAGAAGGCGCTGGCAACGCTTAAGAGGCCTGTGTTTAGTGTTGAGAGCGGGTTTTATGATGACAGCTTTCAGGTGGAGATCCAAAGCCCCGACGGAGGGGATATTTATTATACCCTGGACGGAAGCGAGCCGGATGAAGGATCGCAAAAGTACACGGGCGCAATTACCGTAAGCGACAGGACCAATGAAAACAATCTTTATTCGGCACTCGATAATTATTCCGTAGGCTATGAAAAGGGGATTTATAAGACTCCGGACTATAAGGTTTCGAAGGGTACGGTTATCAGGGCGAAGGTAATTGGGCCTGACGGAGCATTCAGCACGGTATCAACAAAGGTCTATTTTTGCGGAGTTGACGCGCCCGGAGATATTCCGTCGGTTTCTCTGGTAGGAGACCCGGAGGACCTGTTTTCCGATGGATCCGGTATTTATGTTCTGGGTGAGCGCTACAGGCAGTATGTTGAAAACAACGAAGCCGAGAGCTATGACAAGGCTGATGTCTGGTGGTGGACGCCCGGAAATTATTCGTACAGAGGAAGGCTTTCGGAAAGAAAGGTTGAAGTGCAGTTTTTCTCTGAGGACGGAAAGCTTGATTTTTCCGATACCGTCGGAGCCAGGATAAAGGGCGGCGGAAGTCGCGGTTTTGCACAGAAGAGTATCAGGCTGACTGCCAGAGGAGCTTATGCGGAGGACATTTTCGGCGGAGAGCTGTTTGACGTTAAAGGCGGTGTGAAGCAGGCAGTTCTGTACAGTGGAGGCGATGATGTAAACGGAAAGCTGAAGGATATGCTGGCAGCAGAACGGCTGAAGAAGGCCGATATTTCGGTGCTTTCGGGCTATCCCGTAAATGCCTACATAAACGGCGAATACTGGGGGATGTATATTCTTACGGAAAACTTCGGTTCATCATATATCTATGAGCACTACAATGTTCCGAAGGACAATATTCTTATGATAAAGAACGGCGAGGTTGAAGAGGGGAAGTCTGAAATGAAGTCTTTATACGACGATTTAAACCGCTTTATCATGAATCGTGATTTTTCGGATGATAAGGTCTATGACGAATTCTGCGAGATGGTGGATATAGACAGCTTCGTGGATTATTTTGCGGCGCAGATCTATATTGCTCACACCAACGACTGGCCGGGAAGCAATTTTGCTCTCTGGAGAAGTATTAAGGAGAATCCCGGAAACGAGTATGAGGACTGCCGCTGGAGATGGATGCTCTTTGACGTGAATTCCACATCCATGGAAAAAGCAGATGTCGAAGCGGATACTCTAAGTGAGGTATGCGAAAAAAGCTATATCTTAAAGGCTCTGATAAATAACCCTGAATTTAAAAAGGCTCTGTTTGAAAGAATGAAGGGGCTTGGGGAAAATGAGTTTGATCCGGAAGAAATGGATAAATACCTGAGTGAAATGGAAAAGGTCATGTCCACTCCGATGAAAGAATACTATAAAAGATTCTACGGAAGTGAAAATGACCTTGATTTTAATAAGTATGTAAATGATCTTAAATATTTCTTTGATAACAGAAATAAATATATTCCGGATGTAACCGCCGGTCAATAAGTAGCGGCTGCAGGCTTCTTGCGACGGAAGAGAGTGATTATTTCACGGTCTGCGCAATATTTATCAGAATAAACCAGAACCCAGTTCTCCATAGTGTCCGGAATCCTCGAAAGAGGGAACATATGACGGCTTATCATCCGCTCCTCTTCTTTTGTAAGGTTCAGATTAAATTCTTTTGCAAGTATTACTGAATATACGGGATGAGAGAAGGCCAGTACTCCCATTGTGTTACAATGAGGCCGGTCTGTAAGGCCGAGGTCGTGGCAAAGGGCTGCGCGGACCATCATCCGGCGATCCAGCTTGAGACCGGGATATTTATCGGCTACCCGTAAACACCTTTCGGCAACGCTTAAGCTGTGGCTGCCGATAGTGGTTGTTCCTAAGTGATGGGGAGTTTTCAAGGCTTTTTTGAAGATCTCGGATTCAAGTATATCTTTTCCGTATTCCTGTATCTCAGGTCTGAGCATTTTTTACCTCCGCGTGCGTTTGCACAAAAATACTGTTCTCGGTTTCCCCCACATATTTGACAAACTGCGAGTATTATAGCATCAAGTTGAAATATATGCGAATAAATTTTCTATAAATTATCCTTTTTTTTTATTTTTAAAGTGATACTATAAATAAATATACGAATGAAAAACAATAAAAGACAGGCTGAGGACAGCCGGAAAGAAGAAGAAAATGGATTCAGTAGACATGTTAAGATACCTGGCAATTATCATTGTAGCGGCAAAAGCATTTGGCCTGCTTGCAAGGAAAGTACATATACCGCCCGTAACAGGAGAGATAGTGGCGGGGCTTCTTATCGGGCCCGCGGTTTTTAATCTGGTTCCCGGGTCGGATTTTCTGTCGGGGATTGCCGAGATCGGTGTTATTCTGCTGATGTTCTCGGCGGGGCTCACAACAAATCTTACACAGCTTAAAAAAGCCGGATTGAAGGCGTTACTCATTGCCTGTTCCGGAGTATTTGTCCCTTTGATATGCGGAACCTTATTATATATGTGTTTTTACGGTTTTTCGCCGTTGGGAAGCGAGGCATCATATAAGGCGATATTTGTCGGCACTATCCTTACCGCAACCAGCGTAAGTATTACCGTTCAGACCTTAAAGGAAATGGGCAGGCTTTCGGAATTTGTCAGCACTACCATTGTAAGTGCCGCCATTATCGATGATGTTATCGGTATCATCGTGCTCACTGTTGTTATAGGATTTAAGGATCCCGATACAAATATTCCAAAAGTTATTCTGAATACGCTGCTGTTCTTTGTATTCTCGGTTGTCGTGGGTTTTGTTATCTACAAGATATTCAAGGCGGTGGATAAGAAATATCCTCATACCAGAAGAATACCTATTCTGGGCATGGCACTTGCATTCAGTATGGCGTATATTGCAGAAAAATATTTCGGTGTTGCGGATATCACCGGTGCATTTGTGGCCGGTATCATTCTCTGTTCGCTGAAGGATTCGGATTATATCACGGAGAAGATGGATATAAATTCCTATATGATCTTCGGCCCCGTGTTCTTCTGCAGTATAGGGCTTCAGACCAATATTCAGGATGTTGACAGCACAATAATCCTGTTCTCCATAGCATTTGTGGTCACGGGACTTCTTGCAAAGATCGTTGGATGCGGGCTTATGTCGGCTCTTACCGGCTTCAGGGGCCTTGATTGTTTAAAGATAGGCGTCGGAATGATGACAAGAGGCGAGGTTGCCCTGATAGTTGCTCAGAGAGGCTTAAAAGTAGGACTTTTGGAGCAGACCTACTTTACATCGGTCATTATTCTTATTATAGTTAGTTCAATTCTTACACCTATTATATTGAAGCTTTTGTATTCAAAGTCGGATACGGCAGTTAAGACGGCATAGATCAGGGAGGGGTTATGGAAATTTTACTTCAGGTTGTGATACTTATCGTCGGTTTTGCTCTTCTGATAAAGGGAGCGGATTTCTTTGTCGACGGAGCATCGGGCATCGCAAAACGCTTTGGCATTCCGGAGCTCGTTATAGGGCTTACCATTGTAGCTATGGGGACCAGCGCACCGGAGGCTGCGGTCAGCATAGCGGGTGCATTCAAAGGCAGCGCGGATATATCCATAGGTAATGTAGTGGGCAGCAATATCATGAATATCCTGCTTATCCTTGGAGTTACTGCAGTGATAAGGACGCTGGCGTTTGAGAAGTCGACCATTAAGATCGAGCTTCCGTTTCTGCTCATCATATCGGCCATGTTTACCGTGCTGGGTCTCGACGGAGTGATGAGCCGGATGGACGGCATCATCCTCTGGCTGGTGTTCATCATTTATCTGATATATCTGTTTAAGAAGTCAAAGAACGATAAACAGGAGACCGGGGAAAATGCTGCGGCCGAGAAGCCTATCTGGCTGATACTTATATTTGTTGTGGGCGGTATGTTTATGATAGTATTCGGCAGTAATATCGCCGTTGATGCCGCCAGTAAGATCGCGTCGGCCTTTGGTATGAGCGAGAGGCTTATAGGGCTTACCATCGTGGCATTCGGTACTTCACTTCCCGAGCTCGTGACTTCGGTTACGGCAGCACGAAAGGGTAATGCGGATATCGCGATCGGAAATATCGTCGGAAGCAATATTTTCAATTATCTGTTTGTAATAGGTACATCGGCTCTTATAATCCCTATAAATTTTGCTTCGCAGTTTATCCGCGACAGCATCATAGCCATTGCAGTTGCAGCTCTTTTGTGGGTTTTTGCTCTTCTTACAAAGAAGCTGGACAGAAAGAGCGGCGTGGTTTTCCTGATCTGTTTTGTTGCATATTACGCGTTTATTATGATAGGACAGTAATTAAAGGATTATTTGGACACACCCCTTAAAACGTATTTGGTTCAGGGGAGAACTGGGAACGAAAAGAGGTTTATATGTACAAAAGATTATTAACTTTGATCCTGCCGGTAATTTTACTTACGGGCTGCGGCTCAATCGGCGAGTCATCTTCTGCCGCTTATAAGAGCAGTAATTCCTTTGATACGGATATGGTGGCCGAGGAGGCCATGGCGGATTACGATTCCTTCGATACGGCAGAAATGCCCGAAGAGGCTGTTACCGAGGGGGCAGCGGGCATTGAGGTAAAGGAAATGTCGGAAAAGATCATCCGCAATGCCTATCTCGAGATCAAGGCTGAGGATGTGGGCGGATGCGCTCAGGACATTTCCGGCTTAACCGCTAAGTATAATGGTTATGAAGAGGGCAATGAAATATACAGTAATTCCGACAGCTCCAGATACGGGTCGCTAAACGTTAAGATCCCGGCAGCGGATCTCGATGCCTTTCTTAAAGAAATAACGGACAAGTATCGTGTTACATCCAAGCGTGTTACTGCCGAGAATGTGACGATGGAATATGCCGATCTGGATGCAAGGATAAGAGCCTTGGAAAATGAAAGGGATACTCTGGAGAGGCTTTTAAAGGAAGCGGATGATATGGAGGATACGCTTTCAATATATGACAAGCTTTCCGAGGTAAACTACGAGCTGGACAGTCTTAAGTCGAGAATGAGGACCATGGATAACCGGATTTCGTACAGCGCCGTAACGATCCAGGTTTCAGAGCCCGGTGCGACTGCCGTGACCTATGGTTTCTGGGATGAGGTCAGGGACAGATTTGCTGAAGGTATTATGGATTCGGTGAATTTTGTGATCGCAATTATCACTCATCTTCCGGTTATTGCAATTGTGATCGGAATTATCCTGTTTTTCTGTGCCATGTTTATGAAGATAAAGCATAATATTGCACAGGGTGGTTCAAAAAATAAAAAGTCGAAGGCTAAAGCGGCCGGTACTGCAGGAAATGCAGACGAGAAGGTTTTGGCAGATGATAAACCGGATTCACCTGTTGACAGTGAGAAAAAAGAATAATATAAGTGGTAACCCCCCGTTTCCGTTTTTCGGAGACGGGGTTTTTATTTCGGGATGTTCTGATTTTTATTGGTTTGTCCTGGGACAACCGTGATGCTCTGCTTCAACCGGAAGCGTTGCATAAACGGGAGGAAACTTGGTTGAGAAGCAACCGAGGTGGCGGAAATAGGCAGAAGCGTTGCATAGATGGGTGGAAACTTGGATGAGAAGCAACCGAGGTGTCGGCTATAGGCAGAAGCGTTGCATAGACGGGTGGAAACTTGGATGAGAAGCAACCGTTGTGTCGGCTATAGGCAGAAGCGTTGCATAGATGGGTGGAAACTTGGTTGAGAAGCAACCATGGTGGTGGAAATAGGCAGAAGCGTTGCATAGATGGGTGGAAACTTGGTTG
>JAILOD010000024.1 GCA_024691015.1 Lachnospiraceae bacterium | reverse complement strand
TACCATGACCGAAAATGGTAAAAATACCTTCAACGAACTTTGTCTCTACACCGTCAAATTCGACATACTGATTGTCAAGGAATCTGACAAGTGCCTGCGCAGTCGTCATTCTTGTGTAATTCATTTGTTTCCCTCCTGTTTCATCAATGGAAATACTCTCTAAAAAAAGCGCAAAAAATCTGCACTGATTTTCATTTTTAATGTTATCACGTGGGTGCTTTTGAAGCAAGCGTTTCTTGGTTCTTTTTAGTATTTTTTTGTGGAATTATTGTGGGCTTCTTACCGACTTGTTTGTAATTTTTTATACATTTTACAATATAACAACGGAAAAAAGAGAAAGACCGCATCCGAAGATGCGGCCCTTCCCTTCATAAGAGGATAACCATAAATTCTATAAACCTGTTTTTTCTGCGATGAACTTTCTAGCCTTAACCGCATACTCAAACGGATTTGCAATAGCAGGATCCTGCTCTGCTTCAACGAGCATGTATCCTTCATATCCTGCATCTTCAAGGATCTTGAAGATCGGATCAAAATCGATGTCGCCGTCGCCGGGAACAGTAAACGTACCCATACGAACGCCCTTAAGGAAGCTTAAGTTCTCAGCTTTAACCTTCTCAACAACGCTCTTGCGGATATCTTTCAAATGAACGTGTTTAACACGGTTTACATACTTCTTCAGAACAGCAACCGGATCCTCGCCGCAGTATGCAAGATGTCCGGTGTCAAACAGAAGGCTGAACTTATCAGGATCAGTATTCTCCATCATACGATCAACTTCTTCAGCTGTCTGCACTACCGTGCCCATGTGGTGATGAAGCGTCAGAGCAATACCGTATTTGTTGGCTGTCTCACCAAGTCTGTTCAGACCGTCGGTAAATCTCTTCCACTCCTCGTCGTTCATCACATATTTGTGACCGAATACAGGTGTATCCATCTGACCCTGAACGGAGTAGCTCTGCTCGGAAATACCAACAACCTTCGCGCCCATAGCCTTTAAGAATGTGATGTGCTGAATGAAATCCTTCTCAACCTGCTCGTACGGCTGTGTAAGCAGGAAAGAGGAAAACCATGCGTTGCAGATCTGCATATTTCTGATAGAAAGGTATTTCTTTAATACTTCAGGATCTTTGGGATATTTATTACCTACTTCACATCCTGTGAAACCTGCAAGTGCCATCTCACTGACACACTGTTCGAATGTATTCTCCTTGCCAAGATCCGGCATATCGTCGTTCGTCCAGGCAATGGGAGCAATACCAAGTTTTACTTTGTTTTTGTCAAACATAAGCGTACCCTCCAATTACATTTCGTGATAGCAACCAAATTGCTTCTTTATAGTAAGAACTGTATCACAAAATGTGATACAGTTCTAGACCCAATATAACTAACTTTTTACAAAAACTTACCAAAAAAATCTTACCTTCTCTAAAAAAGATTATTTTGCAGCAAGTCTCTTTGCTTTCGCTTCCAGACGAGTTCTGGTTACATCGATAAATACGGCTGCGATGATTACAAGACCGACTACGATGTACTGGATTGCGGAAGATGCATTCAGCAGTGTCAAACCGTTTCTGATCGTAGAAATCATCAACGCACCGATCAATGTACCCCAGATTGTACCTTTACCACCCATGAAGGATGCACCACCGATAATACAGGAAGCGATCGCATCTGTATCATACTGGCTCATCGCGGAGTTCGGGTTTGCACAGCCTGCACGACCTACGATCGTAAGACCTGCAAGAGCACACATGAAACCGGAAAGTGTATAAACAAAAATCAAAACATTATCGGAATTGATACCGGACATTCTTGCAGCATCCGGATTACCACCTACGCAGTAGATCATTCTACCAAGAGCAGTCTTGTTCAGGAAGAAATGATATACAATGTAGATCAGGAACAGAACGAAGAAGCAAAGCGGGAATCCGGAGAATCCACCCACTTCATCAGACTTTCCAAAGCTGTAAGATCCCAGGAATGTAACCGTATCAGGGAAGTCAGCGATTGTCTTTGTTGCAACAACCAAAAGAGCAACACCGCAAAGCACGTTCTTCATACCCAAAGTAGATACGAAAGGATGCGGCAAATGCATCTTGGTAAGCATGATACCGTTCATGAAACCGATGAAAATACATGTAATCAAACAAACCGGAATCAATACAAATGCGCTTGTAACGCCCATCTCTTTGAGCATACCCATCATGCAGGCACCTACGATCGCGTTCGCACCAACCGAAAGATCGATACCTGCTGTGATCAGAACAACCAGCATAGCTGCGGAAATCAAACCGTTAACAGCTGTCTGCCTTAAAATGTTCATCATGTTGTTGACTGTCATAAATTTGTCAGTCGCAAATGCTAAGATAATAAACAGAATGATCAACGCAAGAAGCGGTGCAATCTTGCCGATCACATCTTTAATTTTTTTACTATTCATTTAGTCCACCTTTCCCCACGCATACTTCATAATGGTTTCCTGGTTAATCGCATCCGTCTTCTTGTCAAGCTCACCGGTGATGCGGCCTTCACGCATTACGATAACACGGTCTGCCATACCGATGATCTCCGGCAATTCTGAAGAAACCATGATAACACATTTGCCTTCAGAAACCAGACGGTTCATGATATTGTAAACTTCAACTTTAGCACCAACGTCGATACCTCTGGTCGGCTCATCAAAGATGTAAATATCCGCATCTGTGTTGATCCATTTACCGATAACGACCTTCTGCTGGTTACCGCCGGAAAGCTGACCAACAACCTCTTCTTCGTTCGGGGTCTTGATCTTCAGATCGGCGATGTTTTCTTTTGCAGTATCGAACATCTTCTTGTCGCTCAGGAAAAGGCCTTTTTTGAAGGACTTCATGGAGCTTAAGATCAGGTTTACTTTAACGGACTGGGAAAGAACAAGACCTTGTCCTTTTCTGTCCTCTGTAAGGAATGCAATATTATGTGCAATTGCCTGTTTGGGAGAAGTAATATTTACTTTCTCGCCGTTTATATAGATATCCCCGCCGTCTTTCGGATCAGCGCCGAAGATCGCACGCATCGTCTCGGTACGACCTGCGCCGACAAGGCCGGCAAACGCAAGGATCTCACCGTGATAAGCGGTAAAGCTTACATCACGCAGAACACCTACCGAATTCAGGTGCTCAACACGAAGCGCTTCTGTACCGCGTGTTGTCTCGATCTTAGGGAACTGATTGTCAAGCGTACGACCAACCATTGCGTTGATCAGGGAATCATTGTCCAGTTCCTCGATATTCTTTGTAATGATATGCTCGCCGTCACGCATAACCGTAACGCGATCACACAGCTCAAAGAGCTCTTCCAGTTTATGAGATACGAAAAGGATCGCAATACCCTTTTCTTTCAGAGCACGAACAGTCTTCATCAGCTGTTCAACCTCTTTCTCACCAAGAGAAGATGTGGGCTCATCCATGATGATCAGCTTTGCATCAACGAGAACCGCCTTTGCGATCTCAACCATCTGCTGAACGCCCATACCGTAAGTACCGCATTCTTTCTTAACGTCAATATCCTGGCCAAGGGAAAGCATAACTTCATGTGCCTTCTCATGCATTGCGGGATAGTCAAGTAAGAAGCTGCCTTTTTTCTTAAGGGTTTTGTTAATGAAAACATTGTCCGTTACGGAAAGTAATTTTACAATGTTTAATTCCTGATATACACACGCGATTCCTTCTGCTGTTGCTTCGTTCGGGCTCTTGAAAGAAACTTTCTTTCCGTCCACGTAAATCTCGCCTTCTTCAGGAATATGAACACCTGTTAAGACTTTAATCAAAGT
>JAILOD010000121.1 GCA_024691015.1 Lachnospiraceae bacterium | reverse complement strand
TGATAACTGCAGGTGTTTAATTCCCCGTACATCCAGTCGGTAATGAAGTTAATGGAATCAAGGCAGCCGAATGCCGCAAGCATCAACATAGTGCAGCCTGCCACGCCTATAATACCCATGCCGGTTCTGGCCTTATTTCTTTTTATATCCCTTAAATTCCACTGTGTGGAAAAACTGAAACTATTCCAAAGTGCACTTTTTTCAAAGGCCGACGGTTTTAAGTTTTTAGGTGAAGCAGGTCTTAATGTTTCAGCCGGAGGAGGAGATAATTCTCTTCTGCAGGATAGATAACTTACAAAAGAAGCTATGACCACTTCCGCTATTATAATAAAAATCGAGTTATATGAAAGCCTGCCTCCAGCGTTCGGCAGAAGATATGTCTGTTTCATCATATCAACTATCATATCCACTATATATTTGTAACCGGCTGCCGCACCCGCAAGAGAACCCGCGAGACTTAAGAAGAATCCGTAGGACACATAATGCAGTGTTATGACTCTTTTAGATAAGCCAAGAGCCTTCAGGGTTCCGATCTGAACTCTCTGCCTGGCGGTAAGCCTGGTCATTGTGGTAATAATTCCCAGCATCGATATTAAAATGAACACCACCGGAAACATAAATGACATCGCCTTATGCTGATCCATTTCAGATCTGAAGGTCTGATAACTGAGCAGGCCGTTCTTATCATAAAAGGCTAAGGTATCCCTGTCTAAAATATCGCTTATCTTTTCCCCTATACGGCTTATATGATCCTTTTCTTCATCCGTTAAGGGATTCAGATTATCAATATCCTTAAGATCCACTGCCATTTCGGAAAATGTGATCATTTCGGGATCCGGATTTTCCTTAACATCCATATAACAGAAACCGTAGGTACCATAGGAGGGCATCATCTGAGCCACATCCTGAAGAAAATACAAATGCTCCGGGTGCATTACCGTTCCCCTTACAATCTCACTCCAGGTACTGTCTTCATATTTTAGAGAAACAGTATCTCCGATTTTTATATTGTTTTTTTCCGCAAATATATAATCCAGCCAGACACCGCCATCTCCAGACGAATAGGGGACCCCGTCCTTAATTAGGAGCTTTGAGATTTCATCCTCTTCAATAAAATTCATCTCCATATCCGCATCTTTATTATTTTCCGGAAGTACCGCTTTTCCGGAAACCTTAATGCGTCTTGAAGCCGAATTGACTTCAGGGAGATTTTCGATCATCTTTTCATCATCAGCAGAAAAATTTCTGTCAAAAAGATAGAGGTCTCCCAGATTCTGTTGTGTATAATAACTTCCTTCCGCAAAGGTAAAACCGGTAACCTCTGAGTCAAGTCCCACAAAGGTAAAGAGACCGAGAAAAGACATCATGAATATAGAAAAGAATTGAACCTTATTTTTCATAAGGTTTCTGAACATATTTAATAGCAGCATCCTACCAGTTGACCTCCAGAGCATCACCGGGGTTTTCAACCTCTTCCACTGACTGAACTGTTCCGTTTTTTACCCTTATGACCTTATCCGCGATCTGTGCAAAAAAACTGTTGTGCGTAACCATCACTACGGTTCTTCCTTCGTTGCGACTAAGGTCCTGCAATAGTTTTAATACCTCACGCCCCGTATCGGTATCAAGAGCACCGGTCGGTTCATCACAAAGTAAAAGCCTTGGCCGTTTGGCAATTGCTCTTGCAATGGATGTTCTCTGCTGTTCACCTCCGGACATCTGTGACGGAAACTGACGGGCGTGATCTTCAAGTCCAACACTCCTTAGTGCCTCAATGGGATCCATTACAGTGATATCTTTTCCCTCTTTATTCCAGATGGATCTTTTACTCGAAGAAGAACGCACATCCTTCATAAGTGCTACATTTTCGTATGCTGTAAGAGTAGGGATAAGATTGTAGAACTGAAAGACCACTCCCACGTTCCAGGCACGATAATCCGTCAGGGCATCATCATCAAAACCCGCTATGTTCTCTCCGTCGAAAATGATCTCTCCTTCAGTCGGAGAATCCATACCTCCGAGAAGATTTAACAACGTGCTTTTCCCGGCTCCGGAAGGTCCTAAGATAACCACGAGTTCACCCTCGTAAAGCTTAAGGTTTACATCCTTTAAGGCATAAAAACTGTGCTCCCCCATATTATATGAACGGCTTACGTTTATAAATTCAACGAATGGATCCAACTGCCTTCTCACCCACCTTTGACTCTGTGACCGCATCGCATATAACGCTGTCACCCTCATTAAGACCACTTATTATCTGTACATATTCCTTATCATCCAGTCCGCTTTCAACATATTGCTTTGCAATACGAGAGTCTCTGATGATATAAACATAATCACCTTCATCATCGGAATAAAGACAGGTTGACGGAATAAGCAGAGCATTTTTCTCTTCCTCTGTATAGACAGTCACATCGGCCTCTATACCGATTATCAGGTCATCATCCGTCTGAGTTAAGGCTATATCCACACTTACCTTGTTTTTATCTGATTCATCTGTTTTTGCAAGCCTGTCAATTCTGGCAACTTCCCCCTCATACAGTTTCCCTGCCACATCAACTTCAGCTCTCTGGCCCTCACGCACAAGCCCTATATCGTATTTACTGATCATAACGGTACACTTCAGGTTCTCATCACTCTCAAGTATTAAAAGTTTGTCTCCTTTATTAACGTAGCTACCATCCTTTACGTTACAGGTCGTTACCACACCGCTCTCTTTGGCGCAAACTCCTTCTTTCGCTTTGGCAAGATCCTCGCTTACAGATTCCATCTTACTTGCCAGAAGCTCCTCGTTTCTTGCAAGAGCCTTCTTCTGCTCTTCGTTTAAAATACCTCCTTCGTATTGAGCCTTATCGCTCTTTGCCTGATTCCAGTTTCTTGTAATATCCTCCATTACATTATTGGTATCATTTAATTCTTTATTCTCCGCAGGCGTCATATTCCCCTGTGAAGAGATCGCGAGTCCTTTACTGAGGTCTGCTATCTGAGTATTCAGTTCATCTATATCTTCCTTTAAGTCTTTTATTTCCTCCTTGTCACCATCCGAATATTCCGAAGGATCCGTCAGACCGTAATCTATGGTATCATCATACTCCCCTGTCTTTTCGGCTATCTGTCTTTTCTTTTCTGCGATTTCTTTATTCAGTGAATCTATCTGACACTGAACCTGGTAATTTCTGTTGTACTGCTCTTCGGTAATGGAATCGTTCTGTTCCCTGTATAACCAATACAGACTCGCATAAGCATTATCCTCATTAACTGCCTTATTGTATTTCGAAGCATATTTATCGGACTGCATAATGCTTCCGTTATAATTCTCTTCCGCCTGAGCTCTGCTGATGCCGGCTTCTTCAAGTGCCCTTTCAAGATCCTTATGATCAAAGCTTATAAGCAGCTCACCTGAGGAAACCCTGTCCCCTTCTTTTATATTTACTTTCTCTACAGGTACCGTTAGATCAGAGAAATAGACGATTTCTTCGTCACCCCTTATTTCCCCGCTTTCTTCCACTGTTCCTGAGATATTTCCCCGCTTTACCCTTACAACTTCATACGAAGCCGGCTTTGTCATTGCATAAATACTTCCCCCAATAAATGCGCTAAGGACTATAGCAATTATGATGATCTTAATAACCTTTCCTTTATGCATTTCGCTCCTTTTGTTAGCAGAGGCTAACATAGTGTTGAAATTTAAATCAGCCCCAAGGCTGATTTATCATTTTTTTCTAAATTAACATTTTAAATTCACTTCGTCAAGTACCGTTACAATATGATCCTGTATATGATCTCGGCAACTCCGTCATGATTGCAATCCGCATCCGTAACAAACTCGGCGATCCCCTTTAAAGATTCTATGGCGTTAGCCATTGCTATCCCGTGTGGTGTTTCCTCTATCATACTAAGGTCATTTGCTTCATCACCCGCTGCATAACAGTTTTCAAAAGGAACTCCAAGCAGTTCCGCCATCTTCTTCACAGCCTTACCCTTTGTAGCTTCATTCGGACCTATCTCAAGCAGTATGTCGCTGGTAACCAATGTATACAGCGAATCGCCGACCTTCGGTTCTATCTCATCACGACATTTCTCCAGAAGCTCTCTTCCCTTTAATGTACAAAGGATTACCTTCAAAGGCTCATAGTTGTGTGCCTTAAGGTATTCTATCGGATCATCAAGTGCCCTGTAGGGTGCCCCAAGGTCTCTGCAATAAACATCCAGAGCCTCACCGGCACTCTTGCACAAAACCTGATGTGAGTCGTAGGTAATTCCGGTAAAGCCTTTTTCGTATGCCAGATTCAAAAGATATTCACCTTCATCGTAGCTCATGCTTTTTCTGAAGATAAAGCTGTCGGAGCCGGCATCATAGATCTCTCCGCCGTTATAGCCGACAACAAAAAAACCGTCCTCTAAG
>JAILOD010000001.1 GCA_024691015.1 Lachnospiraceae bacterium | reverse complement strand
CCCCAACTTAAAAACCAGTCAATGAGAACCGTCCCCGTTGACTTCCGTTGACTTATTATTTATTTCAGGAGGAATACTATGCCAAAACCGGAAAATCTCATTACATCATATGATCAGAACGATATAGAATATATAAACAACTATATTCTGGGAGATATTCAGGAGTTTGTATCTACTATCCATTCCGAGGTTTCAAATAACGATATTGAACACTTTGACGATTTAAGTATGATTGAGATGGATTTATACAAATCAGCTCCGGAATTGCCGTTCGATCCCGGTCACGGAAATTTCCCAAAACTGATCAGGGATGACGAAAAAGCTAACGAGAAAAATATGCTACAGGCTGCATCAGATTCTTTCAAAAAGAAGATTGAAAATTTCGTAGATACCGGTGATGACTCCCTGGAAGAAACAATAAAGGCATTGACAATATCGCCCATAAACAGAGTTCTTGATGGCTGGGGATCGTCCAAAACAGCCCTCAGGCTGAATCTCGTTAAATACATGCGAATTCCGAACACTACCAAACAAGTGAATTTATTATCTGAACAATTCAGAGAAACGTTACGTGTTTTTGGCAACGAGTACCCGATATACAAGCTTTCTGTTGATATGAACAACGCTGTCGACAAGCATATAAAGTATTTTAAAAAGGCAGATGCGGGAACTCTCACAGCTAAAGATTACGATGATTTAAGGAATGAAATCCTTAAAGAAGAAGAAAAGATCCTGTCTGACTTAAACCGTATGGAAAGCGTAGTTCCGGGAAGTCCGGAGGCTGAGAAGTTTGATAAATATATGGCAGACGGTAATAACACAAAAACAGTGCGCCGTTATCACCCTCGTGGTACCGGAATGCTTTTTGCGGATACAGAGGCCCGGGTTGCAGGCTTAAAAAACAATTGGCCAATAGAGGATCTGGAAGCTCTGGCCGGTTTAAAAACTTCAATGGAGAATATCTATCGTCAGGCCAATTATGATCAGGACGGAAAAAGATTAGCTTCTCCGAATTACCGCCCGGGTGAAAGAGATCTTCACACCCGTATGGCTGAACTGTGGGATGAAATAAGCAATAATCCGCTTAGGAACCTTGCAGATAGAAAAGAAAAACTGAATCAGATAGAGGCACTTGTTCGTGAAGCCATTACAAAAGATTTTGTTCCCTGCGAGAAAGTTTACCCATCCCAGGAAGAAGACCCTCATAAAAGTGAGCTGGAAATGAATAATTCTTTATACTATGTATCCAGGGCTCAAAACAGAAAACTGAATCAGATAGAAATTGACCGTTTAAACAGGGTCCCTCAGCAAATAGTACAGGCAAATCCCGAACAGCCTGTGATCTTAGAGGTTGCTCCTGTTCTGAATAACGTTGCCAAAATTATCAATGAACCTCAAAAAAAACTATCAGATGAGGACATAGTAAAGCTTGACAGCACCAACGTCAAAAACCGCTGGTTCATAGATACAAATTTAAAGACCCTGACAAATCAGGCAAACTTTGCAACAGGTAACCTCTCACCTGAAAATCCTGAATTTATCCAGAATTCCATGATGCGTTATTTTCTTGCAAATGATCCCGACAGGAATTCATTAAATGACGTTCTGGAACTCAATCTGGAAAACAATAAGAGCCGTCTCGATAAAATGGCCGAATATCTTAATTACTGTAATGCACACCCTGTCGGTAACCTGCTTCCTACTAAACAGCAGGCAGCCAATGCAGCTCATTTCGGTAACATTGATAAACTCGCAATAGATAAGCTTTTGAAACAGCCTTTGCCCGAGATGAACTTGTCTACGATCGACGGTATCAAAACTCTTACCGATCCCAACAGCAGCGAATTTGGCAGATTAAACAGTTTTCTCAATGATTTCCTGAAAAATGCCGGGCATTTTACTGCAGAAAACGATCCCGACGGATATAAAAGGACTGCCTATATGTCTGCCTTCGGCGGCCCAAAGGCCTTTCACGATATATGCGGCAAGGCAAAGCTCGTAAATTCTTTATCAAAGCTCGCTAAAGTTGTAACAGACGAAAACAAGCCTGCCTATATCCGTGCGATCGCAAAAAGATATCTTGAAGGTTACGTAAATGAACTTAAAGACAAACCTCTTGAAAGTATCAATCCGTTGCAGCAAATGCAGATCGGGTTAACTGCAGATTCTCTTAACAGCCTGGCATTGGACGGAGCCTACAGAAAAAGCCTGAATCTTCCAAAATACGACCGCATTATGGACTATATCGAGGGACACGGAGATTATCCCTTTGATGAGAATTTCTCAAATAAACTTAAAAGTAAAATAAATTCATCCATATCAGAACGCTCACTTAATACGTCTGATGATCTGTCAAGCAGACTGTCAGGAGCTCCGTTTAACAAGGTATATGAATTGAGCTTTATCGGGATAAAAGGCGACAAAGAGCTTGATTACATCAGGGATATCAGATCTCTGTCAGAAGAAGAAAAGGAAAAAGCCGACAGGATATTTAATATCACATTCGGAGATATCTTAGGAGATACAAGCCGACAGTCTTCACAAGGACAGGGCTATGAATATATCAGGATAAACGGCGTGACAGCCGATACTTTTGTTAAAAATAAATATAATGACCGATGGATCCATCTGGATGAACAACAACGTGAATTTCTGATCAGGGCAGAGCTGCTTAATGCAGTGGCTAATAAAAATACAGCTCTTACGATCAGCCGTCCCTGCTTTAATCAGGAAATGGAGGTCTGCAATACCGAATATAAGGAAGTACCCAAGGCTCATTTTACCTTTGCTCAAAGCAATACGCCTGTCGAAAATGCACAAGACAGGTATGATCAGGAAGTAGATACTTTAATAGATAATGCATATAAGATCGCAGATATGATGCCTGATATTAAACCAAAGCTTCAGCCTAAGCCTGAAGGTGAAGAAAACGAATACGACAGAAACACCCGTGAATATAATAATCAGCAAATAATAGAGAAAGCAGAAATACACAAGAATCAAATAAATGGCATGTCCGAATGGCTTAAGAAGGATTATTTGAAGAGTCAGCTTGAAAAGAGCGCCGAAAGCAATGCATATCAGGGCTTTTTGAAAGAATCATTTTTGAATAATTACAAGACCGTATTAGAGGAATTTAATAAGTCCGAAAATCCTGCAATAAAAAGCTTTGGTAAGCTTAAACAGACGCAGCTTTCAAATCTGACAAACAAAACCTTTGAAAATCCGGAACATCCCTTCAATATTCTGTGCTCTCTTACGGACAAGCTTCATATTGCGCAAAAGGGTTCAACTGATGAGCTTACTCCCGAAGTTGTTTTTGACGTTTTAATGGGTGAGGAGAATTATACTACCTTTGATATCTGTAATGCTGCCTTAAAATATTCCGCTTTTTCGGATATGACCAAAAACTATTCGGAAAATATGAAAAAATACGCCCTGAGACAAAACATTGAAGGGAAGGAGCAGTATAATCCCTATCAGGATCCTCGTATGAAAATCTACGATACAACCGTAGGTCTTTCAATCGCGCTCGTAAACATGAAGGAATCTGTAAATGATGGAGCCAGACATGATGTGCTGAGAGATCTGTTTGATGACAAAGAGGGATTTGACAGGTTTGTAAATGGTAACAATAATATCGATACTCTTATAGCTGATGCCGACGGAAAGAGAAAAGCCCTGATAAACGGCTGGCCACCTTCGGATATTGATTTTATATCATCTATCTATTACAAAAAGGCTCTCATAGGAAGAGCGCTTATAAACATGCCGGCGGGCTCTGAGGCAAGGATCTCCTACGAAGGTGCATACAAAGCACTTAGCGAGATAGCCGATACGCTGGACAAATCAAAAATACACTCAAAAGAAGATCGAAAGAATATTTTTGATCTTATTGATTCCTATGGTCCTGCTTTCTTTAACGATACAATAGCGAGAATGGGTCAGCCTGATAAAGGGCAGCTTTCAGCTCTTAAAGATCAGTTTGAGGCTTTAAAAAATGCTCGGCTCGAAGATGAAATATTCCTCAAAGAGGTTGAGCTTGAAAGATTTAACAAGATTATCGCCAAAAAAAATACAGAGAAAAATATTGATCCGGAGCAATTATCTCCCGATAAATCCCAGCTTATACCTAAAGCTGTCTATGATCAGTATATAGAGCCGGAATATGTCTATGATAAGAATAAATCTTATCTTTCCCTGTCGGAATATACAGACAAAAGACATGAAGGCTATATGGACGATAAAAACTGGGTGAAGGTTGTTAAGAACAATGCCTCTGATCACATAAGAAATAATGGCCTTTTTAACAGCTTCAGAACCTGGTATCTTGCACAGGACGATTCCGGAACCTTCGAAGAAGCAACAAAAAAGCTTACAGAGGCAACACCCGAAGAGAAGGATAACCTGAAAAAAAGATTCTTAAAGGACACCAGAAAATATTATTATACCTCTAAAAATACTCCTCTGAATGAGGTTAATATCAGATATTATGCACAATTACACAAAAAAGCCCTGTCTAAATTATTTGATCAGCCGCTGACAGGGATTGATACAAAAGATGTAAGCCAGCTTTCCAATATCTCAAATTATATGGGCCTTTTGGGAGATATGGCCGGCTTCTCCAAGGATTTTAAGGATAATGTATTATTCAATACATTTGAACAAGGCTCTGATTACAACAGAAATGCTTATATCAGTGAAATAGGGTTCAATGACTATGGTAAGCTTACCCGAAATCTTGACGTTTTGGAGAATATAGTCAAAATTGCAAAAGCTGCAGATCCTTCATCTGCAACAAAAGTGCAGGAAAATCAAAATCTGTATCACGCAATAGCAAAGCATTATCTCGAAGAGATAAACAATAAGATAGCAGGCAGGAAAATAAGTGAGCTGAGCCTTGATGATATCGCCCGTATCGATAAAACGGCAAAATATCTGACCAGTCTCGTTAGTATTCCCACTGAAGGATGTCCCTCTGATGATAAGATCAATGCATATTTATACGGGCAGATCGAGAGTCCTTTCAGCGAAGAATACTTAAATCGTGTAGAGACCGATTTAAGATTCGGGGTAACAGGCCTGTTGGAGGACCCGACCAGGCAGATATCGACGGATAAATTATTAGACCGTGGTATTCTTAAGCCAAATATTTCTTATGCGCTGGATTATGTAAAGATCATCCCTTTAAAAAACGATGCAAATAAAGATCTCGTAAAAGACCTGCAGGCTCAAAAACCGGATTATACAAAATTTGACGAAAAAATGCGCAGTAATACCGACAATGCCTTTATTTCAGCATTTGAATACCCTGCAAGCGACAGTCTTCTGACAGAGCTTAAAGGCGATCATCTGTTAGATGCTTTCCGCATTGACGGCAAAAAGGTTTCCGAAATCCTTGTTGAAAACGGCTATGATGATAATAAACTGAAAAAAGGTACTCCCGAATGGGAAACAGCTGTCAAAGCCGAATTATTAATGGCACTTTCAGACAGAAACAGGACAGTTACCAAGGTTCCCTATGTATATGATAAAGACGGAAATGTAATAGAAGGCCTGCCTATAGTGCTCAAAAAGCTTGATCCGATCAAAGTTGATGCCAAAGATAAGATTCTTCCGAGAAAGCTTGTTGATAATCCGGCTATTAAATTGTATATGCCTGCACAAAAAATAGCATGTTGGAATGTCAGCATTAGGGCTCATTCGAATGATCCTGTTTTTTCACAAAATGATGACATTCACACTAAATATTTTAAAGATCCCCTTAATGGAATAAATCTGTTTAACTCTATTATGCCGACTGATTATAAACCTATTGATCTCAAAGGAACAAATGATGATGGAACTCTTTCCGAAGATGGAAAAAAATATGTAAATGAGCTTAAGACCCTTTACAATAAAATACGTACCACCGGTATGAAGGAAGCTCAGAAATTAGACGAAACCGATCCTCAACATGCAGAGATCATAAGGTTTATTTCTGATCTGTACAGGACAGAAAATAACGAAACTGCATTCGATCTCTATAGTAACTTTACTTTTTTTAATATAATGGGTCAAATAGGCGCCCTGGGTATGGGGCCCGATTCGAATAATAATAATAATGGAAAGGCTTTAATGGCTGATCATTCGAAGATTGTCAGCGGGTATCCGGCCGAAAAGCCGCTTATACCCATGTTTGAGCTTTTTCAGTCTACAAGAAGAATGGCAATAACACAGATATCAAATAACCGATTACAGTCCAAGAACGGCCATCTGACAAAAAATGTTGATAAGCTGTACAGAAAAATGCTCCTTTCCGAAATAGATTCCCTTGACAGGGATCTCAGAAAAATAGACCGACTTGTTGAACTGCAAAACATTAAAGGAAGTGATATAGCAAATAAGCTTAATGATATAGAAAAAAAATGTATGGATAACGGCATAGAACATCTGTCGAAATATTATGCCAGAGGTACCGGAACGATACGCCCCGATATTAAAGCAAAACGGACAATGCTTGCAAACGGCTGGCCTGTTAAGGATCTGAATTATATTTCAAGCTTATATTTATTACTGTATGGTGTTAATACAAAAATTAACAAGCTTGCACAGAAAGGTATAAACAGTGACAACAGAGAAGAACTCAGAAATCTTAGTCAGACTAAAAATGCATTGGAGCAGGTATGTTCACAGCTTGAGAACCATCCTATAAGGAATAACGAAGATCGTATGAAAATGCTGAATATGATCAAAGCTTATTCTGATGATATATATAATAAATACAGCACACTTGATCAGACAATGCTTGCGGATAACATCAGAGTATTGAACGAGGCCATAAACAGAAAGCCTGTAGAAGCCGAATTCCTCTCTGAAGCAGACCTTTTGGAAGCAAAAGCTGACTACGAAAAGTATCTTGAATGGGATAAGAATCCCACGCTGAAAAAAGAAGCGGTAAACGGGCCTAAAACTCCTGAAGAAAAGGCTCTTATTAACCCTGCCTATATAACAGAGATCACTGAAGCCTATCAGGCGCTTGATGCTGACATGAAGGCAGGCAAAACAGGCTCTGCAATGAATACTTATATTCAGAGCATTGAAAAGTTCTATAACGACAACACACTTGACGAACCTGAAAATTTCCTAAAGCGTAACGATCTTGTAGAGACAATAGCAAAACAGACAAAGGCACTCTCGAATGCAATAAATGAGGAAATCAAATCTTTGAATGGAAATAACCCAGTAAAAGATGCGGACAAGCCAAAGCTTGAACAAATGGAAAAAGCTTCTCAGGCACTAAGCAGCATAATCAGTCAGTATGACGGAAGAGTAGCTTTTGAAAACCAGCGTCGTTTTGAATTTGTTTCGTTATCAGCTTCCGGTGATTATAAACCGCTTCCGGATATAGATATCTCAGCTCCTGTTGCGGCTGAGAATGTTATTGAAGCAGTACAGGCTGCAGAAGAGCCTGACGCAGCGGCACTTTTAAATGCAGAACTTGCAAAGAACAATGTTCCCAGGGACAGCTTTTCATATATTATAAACGAGCAAAACAATAAATTAAAAAATGCCAGAACAGAGTTTAATAATGCTATTAAAAACAGCTCGACAGATCTTGATACGCGTCGTGAACTGGAAATTAAAATGTTCAGGGAAGAAAACATATTCCACAACATGGTTCAGACGGCATATAAATATTATGATCTTCCCGGAAAAGAAAACGACATAAATCACTTTGTCCACAATGCTGAAAGCTATAAGATCCAAAAACTTGCAAACAGTATAGAAAAACTAAGACCTGAAACAAAGCAGTCTCTGTTGAACAGTATTTCTTCTTATAAAGCTCCGTCTGACCTTGAATTGGACAAGCAGCTTGATCATCCGTTAAACAGCAGAGTCAATGAACTTAAAAGCGATGTAAACAGTCTGAATGCTCTTTCAGCTGAGGAACGTAAGGAATATCAATCTGCCCTGGATTATGCAGATAATAACGTTACCAGACTTAAGGATAATGCATTTAATTACTATGCAGGTAAGAATCTTGAGACCCTGGAAGAAACAGCCGAAAACTACAGGAAAGAAAAGAATCAGGAAGCCCTTGATAAGGAAAAAGATGAAAACTTCAGAATTGTGTTAAGGGATATGGATCAAACCGATTTTATAGAAGCCGGTCCCGTATCTATACAAAAAGATGCAATGAACAGAGTCATTAACACAAAGCTGGATATTTCACCTGATCATCTTAATAACGTCGTGGCTATGTTAAAGAAAATGGATGCTCTTAAGATGAAACCGCTCGTTGGTGAAAGGGATGCGAAGGATTACGCTTTTAGCGAGGTTATTGCTGCAAAATCCGAGCTTATGAAGGCTATCGGCAGCGGCAATCCTAAAAATATCATAGAAAAAAAGAAAATATTTGAAGAAAAACGAAACGGAATGAATGCCTTATTTGAAATAGCTAAGAATTTCAATAATAAATCCTTAACCGGAAAAATGAGTTCGACCGGTTCCAGGGATGTTCCTTTTGAATATTCAAAAAATACGGAGCTCACCTCACATATAAACGGAATCTTCAACCTTTACAGCTACATAAAGGAAAGTGGCTCCAGTATAGACGATTTTGCAAATAATCCTACTCAGTTTTACCGTAACCAGACCGACAAGATCAAGCAGCAATATCGTAACAGTGAACTCTACAAAGGAAAAACAACCGGAGAGATCGCCGGAATATTAACAACCCCCAACCGGGATGATAAGACGATTGTGGAAAACAGCCAGAAAGCATCCACATTTTCATTCATGCGCGGTTTCGAAGCCCTGGTTCAGTCGGATCCGGATGAAGATAAGAGAATAAAAAACAATCTCAATCTGGAGATCCTGAACAACAGGCATGAAAGTATCCGGAATTTCCATATGAAGAATAACAATGCGTTTGATGATCCTAAAAGACGAAAGGAAGTATTACAGCTTATTTCCATCAACGGCTTTGATAATTCCGATATGAACCGTCTTTTTGAAAAGGTTTATCTTAATCAAAACTCTTTGCCTGAGAAAAAGGCAACAGTAGGCTCTTATATTAAATCCGTAAAGTCTAAAGAAGAAGCTTTTGATTATCGGGCAATAGCCGATCTGACCGAAAACATACTAAAGGATGCTCTTAAGGTTGAAAATACCAAATTTGATGCTGTCGAATTTATGGAAAACAGGCAGATGGCGCTTTCAAAGCTTTTACAGGAGAATATACTGGATCAGGGAAAGGCCGGCTATGATCTTTTAGAGAATGAGCTCTTAAATATGGAGCAGTTCTATGAATCTTTAAGAGAGGCTAATCCCGATCTGAAAATGCCGGCCTTAACTGCAGCTCAAAAGGAAGGCTTTAAACAGAGAGCCGAAAAGTTTAAGACCAATATAAAGAAAAAAACTGCCGGACTTAAACGTGAAGAGAAAGCACAGATAAAGAATCAAAAGAAAAATCTAAAAGATTTAAATACGCTTTTAGACGGCAAAATGAAGGAAAAGGATACAAAGCTTGCAAATACGGAAAAACAATATATAGATACATACAATGAGCTTCTGAAGAACAGATCCACACTTGTGAAAAAGACCCGTAACAGAGACGATAAAGAATTTAAAAAAGCTTATAAAATTCAAACAGATAAGCTTATCAATGTTGGAAGATTATACAAGGAATGGCTGTTTGAACAGGCCTTAAACGGTGAGATTTCAGAGGAATACTGTCTCAATCGTCTTAAGGAGATAGACTATACCGATGACAGAGCGCAGGAGAAAAATGCCCGGCCGCTTAAAGCAAGCAAATTAAAGAATGTAAGCTATTCGGTAAAAACACATATGGACCGTCTAAAGCTCGATCGTAACAGACGACGTGTACTGGGGATAAGAGTAAAGCCTGATCCAATCAAATTTGCCGAAAAAACCGGCATGCGAAACGAGGTGAACACAGACAGAGGAGTTGTTTACGATAACATCATTATCTTTAACGATGAAAACAAAAAATGCTGGACTCGGACAAAGAATAATCCTAACCCGGTATTGCTGGAGTTCCTTAATAAAACCAAAGATAATCCGTCACCCAGTCACCAGTATATTTATGATTCATTGAATAAAGTTTTTGCTCTTCAACAGAATTTACAGGATAAATCACCGAAGGAACTGGAGCTTGCCTATAATAAACTAAAGAACGCTTTTGATGAAAAACATATTCGATCTATCGTTCCACGCTTAGAAGGCAGGTTTACTATCGAGTTACTAAGAAATACTGTAAATAGTCTTTCAAATAAAGCATTTAACGCACTAAGTGTAAACAATGTATCCTTCCATCAGCGTTTTAAGCCCTTAAAGGATGTCATTGAAGAAAGCAGTCATCCTTCTCCGGTATACGTGCGTGAATATAATATAATACAGGCACAAAATGCGATTGCGAATAACGCAGAGAATAACAGGGCCGAAGCCGAA
>JAILOD010000321.1 GCA_024691015.1 Lachnospiraceae bacterium | reverse complement strand
CACGCAAACCTTGTGGGGATAGACCCCGAGGATTTTATCGTGACACTTGGGGACAGGCTTAAGGTTCTGCACATTCATGATAACGACGGTATTTCGGATCTTCACCAGATTCCATTTACCTTTACAAGAACACGTGAGAATACAGCATCTACCGACTGGGAAGGTTTTTTAAACGGTCTGTATAAGACCGGATTTGACAAGGTGTTAAGTTTTGAGACAGGGCCTGCACTACGAGCCTTTCCGGAAGAGATGAAGGAGAAAACCTTAACCTTTATCGCAGATATAGGCAGGCATTTTGCAAAAAGGCTGGCGGAGAAGAGCAAGGTATAAAGTTTATCCGCAAAGCTGTCGATATACAAAACGAAGGAATGTCGACAGAAACGCACAGGAGGTGCGTGAATGGATAGATTGAAACAGCTTATTACAAAGTTAATAATAATCTCCATGCTGGCCGTTGGTATTTTCGGCCGGTTTAACTACGCTGTTTTTGCAGAGGAAGTAACAACTGACGCATCGGAAGCTTCGGATGAAAGTACGGAAGAAAAAACCGAAAAGAAAACAGAGGAAGACAGTGAAGTTTCAACCGAAGAAGAAAAGGATGAAGATGCCATAGTTACAGAGGCTGACGAAAAAGAGCAGAGTGAAGAGCCTCAGGCAGAAAGTAATGAAAATCATTCTGTTCCGGACGACGTGGTTGAAACCATTGAACCTGTGGAAATAAGCGCGGGTGCCGGAAAGATCCTTGATGAGCCGGGGGACGAGATACAGACCATAATAGTTCCCGTGGAAGCTGCAGAAACAACCGGGGTAAGCTCTGATGATGTTACGGAAACGACCGTACCGGTTGAAGAATCAGTCAGCGAAGACAGTGTCAGCGAAGATACGGTAAGTGAAGACACTGTATCCGTTGATGGTATCAGCGAGAACATTATCAAAAAGCTGGAAGGTAAAATAGAGATAAAGAGACCGGTGCAAAGAGAAGAATCGGTCTATGATTATATTCTGGATCCGATGGGAATGATCACGGCTACAAAAGCCGCAAAATACGGCGGTATCGGTTTTGAAGAAGGCGCAACACTATATTTCCGGAATATAAATGAGGATGGAGAAAAATCCCTTTCCTCGGAAAGTGATAAGATAGAGTTCGAGAACATCGGAGAGATAAGCGCAAACCTGGTGGTAAGCCTTAACGTGACCGGCCTTGAGGGTGTGGAGCTTGTCGGAGAAGATGGTTTTAAAGATGGGGAAGACAAGGCACTTATGCAGGCAGCGCTCCTTATCGGAGAGGAAACGGTCAGTGCAAACAGTGAAGGACAGGCGGAAATATCGGTAAATATTGCTCCTGGAGAAAAGATATATTATTCTGTAAAGGGAAGCTGCAACTCTGATAAAGCCTGGGCGGATATCGAAGAGCTGCCTCAAATTAATGTAGACTGGAGCATTGATATACCTGAAGTTAATGAAGAGACAGAAGATATAGAAGAGACCGAAGAAGATAAAGAAGACGAAGAGACCGAAGAAGAAAAAGAGATTCCTGAAGATGTAAAAGAGGTAAATCTTCCGGTTGAGGCAGTAAGCGAAAACATAGTTCCTGTGGAAGCGATTACAACACCTCCCGATGATGTAGAGACGATAGTGCTCCCTGTAAACACAGTTACAGAAGAGGAAACCATTCCGGCTGAAACACCGGTTACAGAAGAAAACACAGCAACTGAAACCCCTGTCGCTGAACCGGATAATAATGACGCAAATTCCGGAGAAGAACAAAACGGTTCAACGGATGAAGTAAAGCAGGAAGACGCAGGTACGGCAGAAACCCCGGTCAAAGCAGAAACGCAGTCCTCTGAGCCGGAGGAAGAAAACAAAGATACAGAAGGATCTCAATCCGGAGAGTCGTCCGAAGATAAGGAAGAAACCGGAGGAGAAGGGGAATAGAGACAGAGAGGTCTGATATATGAAAAGACACGGAAAGCTTTTATCTATATTGCTCATATGTGCGCTGGTGTGCTTAAGCTGCAACGCACTTGTTTTTGCTGACGATAAAACACAGACGACGGAGGTTTCTGTTGTTGGCGGAGTTTCGGGTTCGGGTACGGTAGAAGGCTTTGTCGACGAGGAAGTGTTTTCGGTGGATGTCCCCCTATCCAGTTCCGTGGATTTCGGGTTTATCATCGATCCGGGAAAGTTTATTACACTGACAAATGCTGTTGCACATCCTGATTGGAAAAATTTCGAACGCGGAGCAACCATATTTTTTAATAACAATGAAGAGGGAAAGAGATACGATCACAGCAGTATAAGTGATGCGTTTAAGATAACGAATAACAGCTCGGTATCTATAGATGTGGCTGTGGATGCAACACTTGAAGGGTTGGGAAATGTGAAGCTGACCGATGACCGTGATTTTACGGGCGATAAAAGTATGAGCCTGTATATGGCTATTGTTGCGAGTGTTGATGGTCAGGATGTAATGGAATATCCGATAATAAATGAAAAGCAGACCCTTAATGTCCGCGTGCCGGGAGCGAGAGGC
The DNA here is from genome assembly GCA_024691015.1 of Lachnospiraceae bacterium. Lineage (GTDB taxonomy): Bacteria > Bacillota > Clostridia > Lachnospirales > Lachnospiraceae > NK4A144. The sequence goes on along the minus strand of JAILOD010000321.1, from coordinate 5,238 downwards.
GGAAGCTACGCCGTAAGCTGGAATGAGGCGAGCGGGTATTATTATGGACTGGTCTCGGATGATGAGGATGATTTTTCTTATATTGCGTTAAGACTTACCGGTAAGGCAAATCCAAATGCATTATGGATCAATCCGGGTAATACGGATCCTAATTTTGAACTGTCCTGGACTGTGCAGGGAGATGAAACCGGTGAAGATGACGATGAAGATAGTAATGCAGATAATGCAGATAACGAAGACGAAGATAATGAAGAGCCGGAATACGGCGTTCCGGAATTAAACACGACTACGTACAAACTGACAGCCGGCTCCGCACTCCCAATAAGCTTTACCTGTGACGGCGAAATGCCCGATATCAGATATATCTACTCGGTTGCATCCACAGGAGAAAAGGTGGTATTAAACCGTGATGCCTACTATACCTTCGAAAACGGAACACTAACCCTTAACGAAGATCTGGTGAATAGCCTTGTGTCTAAAGGCATAAGCCGTGAATATACGGCGGTATTCGATAACAAAGACAAAACCGCACTCCGGTTTAAGGTTGAGCCGTAATATTGAATCCTTGGGGACGGGGTCAGGGGGTCATTTTTTGAACCCTTAACCTCGTCTTTTATGTCGTGGACGATAATCCCACTTGAAATTGTCGTGTAAACACGATAATATTATACATATAACATCGTGGCAATATGATGGTTGGAGACGGTCATGAATCATAACATATTGAAACAGGTCATTTTAGAGCAGATTGAGATAATACAAAATGCCGAGATCATAAACCGTGAATATGATTTTGAAAAGAATATCAATTACATCCTTGTCGGACTTAGAAGAGCAGGGAAATCAACTCTTTTATACAAGATTGCCAGAGAACTTGTTGAAACAGGCTGTGACTGGTCTCAGATAATCTATGTTAACTTTGAGGATGATAGACTGTTAGGTTTCACAAAGGATGACTTTAATGATATTGTTGAGACTGCGTATGAGCTGACAGATGCCAACGAGATATACTATTTCTTCGATGAAATTCAGATCATAGATGGATGGGAACATTTTGCCAGAAGAATGGCTGATCAGAAAAAGCAGGTGTATATTACGGGAAGCAATGCAAAAATGCTCAGTTCCGAGATGGAAAAAGTTCTTGGAGGAAGATATCTGTCAAAAATGATCATGCCTTTTTCATTTAAGGAGTCGCTTGATTATAAGAATATAGCTCATGATGAAAAAGCATTTCTTACAACGTCCAAGGCTGCCAGGATCCGCAGAGGATGTCAGGAATATATTATGGGTGGAGGATTTCCTGAAGCACAGCGTTTATTAAATAAAAGAGAATATATTAAGAGTGTTTACGAGAAGGTTCTCCTGGGAGACATTATAGAGCGTGAAAAAGTGAACAACAAGATGGCTCTTAGGCTTATGATAAAGAAAATAGCTGAAACAGTTATGCATGAGATTTCTTTTAATACATTAGCCGGAAACGTAAGGGCAACGGGAATCAAAACATCAACAGACTCCATGATAGATTACACCGCTTATGCAGAAAATGCATATCTGCTGTTCAGAAACAGAAACTATGTTTCAAAGTTCGCAGAAAAAGAGAGTACTCCAAGATTTTATTTTTATGATAATGGTATTTTGTCATTATTCCTCGTAAATAAACAATCAGCGCTTTTAGAGAATGCAGTTGCTGTATATTTAAAGCGCAGATATGGTGATGAAGTATATTATTTCAAATCTACTCAAACAGGAATTGATATTGATTTCTATCTTCCTGAAGAAAACTGTGCCATTCAGGTTGCATACAATTTAGAAGAATCAGAAGACAGAGAAACAAAAAGTCTCTTGTCGTTTGCTTCAAAAACTAAAAGCGTACAGCGTCTTATAATCATTACCAATGAAGAAGAGCGTACAATTACAAAAGGTGATGTGACAATTGAAGTGATACCGGTTTATAAATTTATAATATGAACCTTGGACGGGGTTAGAGGTTCACTATTTTGAACCCTTAATCCCGTCCCCCTATCCCCTTCCGGGAGGAAAAAGCGAAGCGCCCCGGAGGGTTGCGTAGGCCCGCGAGGGCCAAAATAGCAATGCAGGCCGACGTCACCCCGCATCAAACGTGATCGCGTCCTCCCACTACGCTCCATTCCGCTCACCGGGCCTGCTCCCCACCACACTCTTACCCACAAAGTCTTTCCCTGCGTAATTTTTACAAATCTATAACGTTTGTCTTATGAGTATTGTCTTTTAATAGTTGTTATCGTATAATTTAAAAAAATATGCAGTATTCACTGCACAGCATGAAGATGATCTCGAGATTTGTTTCGAATCGGTTTTGCTCCGATCAAGTCATAATCTCATCATCGATTCAATGGATGGCTTCATCCGTCGCTCATGCTATTTTACCCCATCAATTTAATAGCAGGAGCGCCGACGAAAGGCATAAGACTCCTGCAACAATTTAAAAGGAGGCTGTGCCTATGAACAAAGGACATGGTGTAACTGGCGACTGGCATTTTATGAGGGGAAAGCTTGATTTCAGGTGTACAAATGATTATCTGTTTCGAGCCTTGATGCAGACACATGATGATGTACGTATAGGGCTGGTTGCAGCTTTTATCGGCTGCGAACCGGAGGAAATTAATTCTTGTGAAGTCAAAAACCCGATTGTTTTGGGCAAGACTATTGATGCCAAGAATATAATTTTGGATATTCTGGTCTGCGTTAACGGATCGCGTTTAATAAATCTGGAGATGCAGGTGGTCAATGAACACAACTGGCCGGAGAGATCGTTACTCTACCTTTGCAGGATCTTTGATAGGATAAACCGAGGAAGCGATTACAAGGATGTAAAGCCGGCCTGGCAGATCGGGATAACGGACTTTTCGGTGTTCGAGGGGAACACGAAATTCCTACGTACTTATAAAATGACAGATAAAAGTGACGGTCAAATCTATAGCGAAAAGTTTGTGATATCCATAATGGATCTTAAAAACATCGATCATGCAACAGAAACCGATAAAGCTTCAAAACTGGATCTGTGGGCAAGGCTATTCAGTGCCGAAACCTGGGAGGAATTGCAGGAGGTAGCCTCACAGAGCCCGATAATAGACAAGGCGGTGGGATATATGTTTACACTTACAAAAGATGAAGAGATAAGAATGCAGATGGAAGCCCGCGAAGAATACTACAAAAATGAACGCACTAATCAGCTTCTGCTTAAAGAGGCAAGGGAGGATGTGGATAAATACAGGCTTGAAGCTGAACACTATAAGCGTTTAGCTGAAGAACAAAACAACAAGCTGGCGGACAAGGATGCGAAACTGGCGGACAAAGATGCGAAACTGGCGGACAAAGATGCGAAGCTGGCGGATCAGGATGCGAAGCTGGCGGACAAAGATGCGAAACTGGCGGAACAGAATGCCAAGCTGGCGGACAAAGATGCCAAACTGGCGGATCAAAATGCCTTGCTGGCAAAATATGAAAGGAAGTACGGGAAGCTTTGATGATTTCATTGGGACGGAGTCAGGGGGCATTATTTTGAACCATTAACCCCGTCCCCATGTCATCATATCAGATATATCTACTCGGTCGCATCCACAGGAGAAAAGGTGGCATTAAACCGAGATGCCTATTACACCTTTGAGAATGGAACGCTTACCCTGAATGAAGAGCTTGTGAACCGTTTGGCTGCTAAGGGCATAAGCCGTGATTATACGGTGGTATTCGATAACAAAGACAAAACCGCACTCCGGTTTAAGGTTGAGCCGTAATATTGAATCCTTGGGGAAGGGGTTACCGTGTCATCGTAAAACCCATCTTGCACTTCAAAATGATCTAATGTATAATCAAAAAAAGCAGAATTCACTGCGCAGCATGAAAGATGATCTCGAGACTTTCAAGGTTTGGACGTTCCAAAACCTAAGTGGTTTCATCATCGTGTCAATTGGATGCTTAATCCGTCACTCATGCTATTTTACCTAATCAACTTAATAGCAGGAGTGCCGACGAAGGGCATAAGACTCCTGCGGAAATTCATTTCAAGGAGGATTTTGCCTATGAAAAAGAAGCAAAATGTTACTGTAGACTGGCACACCCTTACAGGGAAGCTTTGGTTTAGATGCACCAATGACTATCTTTTCCGGGCGTTGATGCAGAAATACGATGATATCAGAACTGCATTTATTGCAACCCTGATCGGCTGTGAAGTAGAAGACATCGATTCCTGCGTGGTCGAGAATCCGATCGTTCTCGGGGAAACCATTGAAGATAAGGATTTTATTCTGGATATTCGAGTTAGTGTGAACGATGCACTGACGATGAATGTTGAGATGCAGGTGATCAACCGGTACAACTGGCCGGAGAGATCGGTGTCGTATCTCTGTCGGACGTTTGATGATCTAAAAACCGGACAAGACTATATCGAAGTGCGACCGGTGTGGCAGGTCGGGATCACGGATTTTCAAGTGTTTAAAGATCGGAATGATTTTTATGGAACTTATATGCTCCTGAATCTGAAATCATATAAGTTGTATACCGACAAATTTAAAATTTCTGTAATCGATTTAACAAATATTGATAATGCAACTGAGGCCGATAAACGCGCCGGCCTCGACAGGTGGGCGATGATGTTTAAAGCTACTACCTGGGAAGACCTGAAGGGACTGGCAGAAGAGGATCCTGTAATTGAAAAGGCGGTGGGTTATATGCACGTACTTAGCGAAGAAGAAATGATAAAAGAGAGAATGTGGGCAAGGGAAGAATTTTACCGCAACGAACGTACTAACCAAAAATTGATGGAAATGTATAAAGGTGATGCAGAGAAGTATAAAGGTGATGCGGAGAAGTATAAACAAATGTATGTTGATCAAGAAGCAAAGCTTGCCGATAAGGATGCGAAACTTGCCGATCAAGAGGCAAAGCTTGCTGAGTATGAACGCAAGTATGGAAAACTATAATTGTAGTGATGCTTGAGGCCGATAAACGCGCCGGTCTCGACAGGTGGGCGAGGATGTTTAAGGCCACCACCTGGGAAGACCTGAAGGGACTGGCAGGAGAGGATCCTGTGATATAAAAAGGCGATAAGCAATTGATCCGTTATGCTTAATAAAAACCCGAAAACATCCGAAATAAATACTGCAGGTTTTAAACAGTATTATTTGTTTTCGGGGGTTTTTATGGAAAGAATAATAATCGGATTGATATTCATCGCGTTTTGCACATTCAGTGTGGGTTTTA
>JAILOD010000318.1 GCA_024691015.1 Lachnospiraceae bacterium | reverse complement strand
AAATTTGTAGACAAAAAACAGCGTTGTATTATAAATACAACGCTGGGTAAGTGTGAAGACTAATTCATGGAGCTTATAGATAAATGCGACGGACTTCTTTTTACCGGAGGTCAGGATGTTTCGCCAAAGCTATATGATGAGGAGCCTCTGGATTGTGTGGAGTGTTGTGTTGAGCGGGATAAGATGGAGACAATTGTTTTAAAAAGAGCAATAGAGACTGATAAACCTTTATTGGGGATATGCAGGGGGATTCAGTTTATTAATGCTGCACTTGGAGGAACATTGTATCAGGATCTTCCCTTGCAGCATCCGTCGCTTACAGAGCATCACCAAAAACCTCCGTATGAGATACCGGTTCACAGGGCAGAGCTGATAGAGAACACACCATTAAGAAAATGTCTGGGAAGGGATAAAATATCCGTTAACAGTTATCATCATCAGGCCGTTAAAGAGGTGGCACCTGAACTTAAGCCTATGGCGTTGTCTGAAGATGGAATAACCGAAGCTGTATACAGACCGGGGAACACATTTTTATGGGCAGTGCAGTGGCATCCGGAGTTTTCGTATACGACTGACGAAAACTCGGCGGAAATATTCAAGGCTTTCGTGGAAGCGGCAGCGGGAAGCCAATGAAAAGGGAATCAGATAAAAAAATAAATCCCGCGGGCATCTATACCCGCGGGAAATTTTAGTTAGAATTCAGTGGCTTGAACAGTAACAAGTTTTATCAAATAAGCAGCATACCTTCAAAAGGTTCTAAAATTACGGAATCAAATATTACCTGTTTTCCGGAAACCATATCTCTATAAACGGCCTTTTCACCTGGATAGATTGTTGTGCTTTCACCTGAAAAATTGAAAAGAGCGATCATTTTTTCACCATCGTAATATCTGCCTATTCCAAGAACGTGATCATTATTGGTATTTATGATCCACATATCTGCATTTGCATCAAAGGCTTTATGCTTATCACGGATTTCTTTTGTATTTACAATGGTTTTGAATATCCTGCCCTGACGGGTTTTACCGTCTTTTCTGAGAGCGGCTTCATCCCATTTGAAACGACCTCTGTGTATGTAGCGGCTGTCTGAATTTTTTAAGGGATCCTCATGATAAGTGTAATCATTCAACTGACCTATTTCATCTCCGCTGTATAAAACCGGAATTCCGCTTAAGGTAAACAGAAACTCGTGAAGCATTTGTACTAAAGCGATACCGCGGTCGAGCTTATAGTTGTTGCGTTCGTATTCGGCCGCTTCTATACCGCAAAGAGAAGCGGTGGTGCCGCACATACGGGCGTCCTTTAGTTTGGGATCATCATTATAGGTTTCACCCCTGCCTTCAGAACCGTATATATAGCCTCTGAAATAATCATTCAGATATTTTTTATGTGAGGCTTCTTCAACACCGAACTGTTTCAGATAATTGTAATCAAGTCCCCAGCCTATATCATCGTGGCAACGGAGATAGTTTAAGAAGGTGTATTCGCGTGGAAGAGCAAAGACCGTACCGAGCTGGTGCTCTAAAAGCCTTACGTCGCCGGTAGCCACGGTGTGCCAGGTGCTGGCCATTGTTGTAACATTATATAGCATATGGCATTCAGGCTTTTCTACGGTGCCGAAATAGGGTACTACTTCCTTGGGTTCCATTACTACTTCACCCAGTAAGAGACAACCGGGACAGACAACCTCGCAGGCTATCCTCATCATACGGACAAGAGTGTGTACCTGGGGAAGATTACGGCAGTTCGTGCCAAGTACCTTCCAAATGTAGGGAACAGCATCAAGTCTTATGACATCAACTCCGCGGTTGCAGAGATAGAGCATGTTGGCTGTCATATCGTTGAAAACTACGGGGTTGTGGTAGTTAAGATCCCATTGATAGGGGTTAAAGGTGGTCATAACGACCTTGCCTGCCTCATTGCACCAGGAGAAGTTACCGGGTGCGGTCTGAGGAAATACTTCGGGAACATATTTTTCGTATTCATTTGGGATGTCCCAATTGTCGTAGAAGAAATATCTGTCCTGATATTCTTTTTCGCCATGACGGGCGCGCATAGCCCATTCGTGGTCTTCACTCGTGTGATTCATTACGAAATCGAGGCAGATGCACATGTTTTTATCGTGGCAGCAGTCTGCAAGATCGGAAAGATCCTTCATGGTACCGAGCTTAGGGTCTACCTCTCTGAAGTCGGAGACAGCATAGCCTCCGTCACTTCTGCCCTCGGGACTCTTTAAAAGGGGCATGAGATGCAGATAATTTATTCCGCATTCTTCAAGATAATCCAGATGTTTTTTTACACCTTTTAAGTTGTCCGAGAAGCATTCGGTGTACATAAGGGTTCCAAGAATATTACGATCCTTGTACCATTCCGGATTTTTTTCTCTTTTTCTGTCAATGGCTTTCAGGGGTTCTTTTCTTTCTTTATAATATTCGTAGAGCATGCCGCAGAAATAGTTAAAAGCTGCTTCGTCGGAATTGTAGAGCTCCATGTAAAGCCATTTTAATTCATCATAAAATTTTTCGAGGCGTTTTCTGAATTCAGCCTTCCATTTTGTATTTATCATAAGCGTACCTGTAATGTTCGTTTATTAATTGTTAGGCGGTGGTTTCTCTTTCAACAAGTGAAACCTTCATAATGTTGTTGTGTGCTACGGTTTTACCGTCTTTTAATCTGTCTATCATATCGACAGCCAGTTCGGCCATTTCCCTGATGGGCTGGCGTATTGTTGTCATTGAAGGGGTTGTAAGTCTTGAGAGTTCCACATCATCAAATCCTACAAGTTTAATGTCCTCGGGAATTTTAAGCCCTTCTCTGGAACATACCTGAATTACCTGTGCTCCGATAAGATCAGCTGTGGCAAATATACCGTCGCAATCGGGATTTTCACGGACAGCAGTTTCGATGGTTTCGTAATACATCATCTCTTCGTATTGCTTTGGCGTAGCCCTGTATACACTGCAGGAAACTCCGGCATTGTGACATTCCTTAATGAAGGCTTCTTCTCTGTCGTCACCGGGCATGTTTTCGGGATTGTAGGTGCTGATTACGATAAGGTGTTTACAACCTTTTGATATGAGGTGTTTTGCGGCCATGGCTCCACCCATTGCATTATCACATTGAATGCTGGGGGTTTTGCTTGTCCCTTCACGTTCGATAAGCACAATGGGAATGTTGAATTTCTCCAGAGCCTTTAATTTGAAATCTGAGCTGAACAGCAAGGCTCCCGTCATAAGCGAATTCTGGGCCAGTGTCAGAACTTCGCTTTCGTTTTCTCTGTCTCCGCTTGTATTGTATAGAAATATCTTGTAATCTCTCTTGGTTGCTTCTTTTTCTATATTGGATATGAATTTCGCAAAAAAAGGATGAGCCACATGAGGTACTATTACGGCAATGAAATCCATCTGCTTTTTTGACAGCCCTCTGGCGAAGGCGTTTGGTGTATAATTTAAGGCATTCATCGCAGTTGTAACTTTTTCTCTTGTTTTCTCGCTTATGTATCCCCTGTTGTTCATAACGCGGGAAACAGTTTCAACAGCTACTCCTGCTTCCTTTGCAACATCTTTGATGGTTGCCACTTTTACCTCCTTTGGATCATAATACGGTAATTGAAAGATATTTACCGTCCCCACTTATGATCTCTGTTATATTTGCGTCTTTTATTTTAGTCCCGTCGACAGTGGTTTCAATTAAGTCAGCCACCTCGCGGGCAAAACTCTGTTTAATAAAATACCCCTCGGAATCCTTTCCCAATGTAAATTCTCTGGGGATGCTCATACATCCGGTATGGTTTTCTCCGTTGTTTGGAAGTCTGAGCCAGGCTATTGATAAAACCCTTCCGGAAATATTTGAAAAGCTTTGAGCTGCGTAAGGGTATTTATCCGAATACAGTTTTTTCATATCTCCCTCTGGAGTGAATTTATAACCATCGAATTCACCTATGTAATAATAACCGTCCGCACTCATAAATGCCCATTTCTTTTCGCCGTTTTCACCGATCAGTTCAAAGAGATCCGGACATTCCCACATTGGCGGGAGATCCAGTTCCTGTGTCTTTGTCCATTCATTAAGATCGGCAGAACGGAAGATGGCGAATCTGTTTCCGGTAAGATACAGGGACATTATATAGGAATTGCTTTCATCATGGTAGAAGATTTTGGGATCACGGTTCTCGTTTTCGATCATAGGCAGTTCCCAATTGCCATATTTGCGAACCGTTTTTCCGTTATCCAAAGAATAGGCCATTCTCTGTGCACAGTATCCGCGGTTTAGGCTTTCAGGCTTTTCTCCGCTGTATTCCTTCGGACAGGCTGTGGTATAAAAATATAGTATAGCGTCCTCGGGAAGAGAAAATGCTTTTCTTTTGTTTATCAATCCGCATCCGGAAAAAACAACGCCTGTTGAATCCGGTATTATTTCATCACCTAAAAATGTATATTCTTTGAAATCTTTTGTGATGGTATGTCCCCATGACATATTGCCCCAGTTCTGACTGACGGGATTGTGCTGGTGAAAGATATGATAAATACCATCGACATAAGTCAGTCCGTTTGGATCGTTTAAGAACCCGTAGGGGGGATGATAGTGAAGAGTTTTCACCGGAGTAAAGGGAATGGTGTCGGACCATTCAATCTCAGTGAAGAACTTTTCGGGAAGATCGGTTTCAACAGTGATGGTATCCCCTTCTTTTAATGCATACTGTGCCTTTTTATCCGGGTAGAAATTGTTTGTGTTAAGGCCTGTAAGCTTTATGTATGAAATGAAATCAGCCTTTTTATTAAAATCGGTTTTTTCATCCATTTCAAGGGAGAACTCTGCTACGAGTACGTCACTATAATATATCTTAAGGAGTTTATTTTCGACCTTTCGCCCATCCGCAGATTTACGGATGGGAAGGCCGATGTAATTGTTTTTGATCGTAAAATCTTTTTTCATATTATCCTTTTACAGCTCCGCTTGTAACACCTTTAACGATGTACTTCTGAAGGAACAGATAGAGGATTAGGATAGGCAGCATGGCAAGTAAGAGAGCGGCCATAACCAGTCCGATATCCGTTGAATAGGTTCCGTAGAATGCCTGTGTTGCGATAGGAATGGTGTAAAGTTCTTTTTTCTGAAGAACAAGGCTGGGAAGCAGATAATCGTTCCAGAATGCCATGGCATCGATTATTGCAACAGTTGCTACAGTGGGCTTAAGCAGAGGGAAAACGATCTTCCAGAAGGTCTGCCAGCGGGTGCAACCGTCGATATAAGCTGCTTCCTCAAGCTCCAAGGGGATGTTTGTATGAATGGCACCGTGGAACATAAAGGTTGCCATTGATACGGAGAATCCCGTGTGGAGAAGGATAAGTGTGAGCCTGTGATTTAATACTCCGAAAAGTCCGCCGTAAACCGAAACCAGGGGAACCATAAGAACCTGGAAAGGGATTACCATTGAAGCGATCATAGCCGAAAACAGAAGAGCGCAGGCTTTCCATTTGTTGTTTCTTACGATAACGAAGGCTGCCATACAGGAAACCAGGATCGTAAGGATTGTTGAACAGGTAGTGATGATGGTGGAGTTTCCAAATACTCTCCAGAAATCCATCTTTTTCATAGCTTCCGGGAAATTTGAAAGTATGAAGCCATGAGAACCTATAAGTGCAAGTGGTGCGGAGTTGATGTCACCCTTTGTTTTAAATACATTTATGATCACCAGTACAAAGGGTAAAACAAACGCAAGGAAAAATATAATGAGTACGATCATCATTAAAGCTCTTGATAAGCCACTTCCGGCTGTTCTTTTTTCTTCCATTATGCTGCCACCTCCCCTTTCTTACCGATGTAAACCTGCGTTACGCCGATTATTGCACAAACTACAAAGAGAATAAGTGCTTCGGCCTGGCCGGTTCCGTAGTTCTTATATGTAAATGCCTGATTATACACATGCATTGCTGCCATTACTGATGAATTGAAGGGTTCACCCTTTGTCAATGAAAGGTTAAGATCGTAAACCATGAAGCATCTTGTAATGCTTAAGAATATACATTGAACAAATGAGGCCCTCATAAGAGGAATTGTTACATTCATTGTTGCCTGGAATGTGTTGCAGCCGTCTATCATGGCTGCTTCTTTAAGTGATTCGGGTACACTCATAAAGCCTGCTACGTATATAAGCATCATGTATCCCGCATATTGCCATACCGAAACCAGTATGAGACAGAACATTGCTCCGTTTGTTGTGGATAAAAGTGAAGGAGCTGTGCCTCCGGAGATTGATTCGGCTATAGCGACAAAAGCTCTGTTAAATACGAATTTCCATACATAACCTAAAACGATACCACCTATCAGGTTGGGGATGAAGAATCCGGCTCTGAAAAAGTTCTGACCCTTTACTCCGCTTGTAACCATATAAGCCAGGAGAAAGGCTACTATGTTAATGAATAATACCGAAAATATAGAATAGACAACGGTTCTTCCGAGTGCCTGCCAATAGGGTGCATCGGCAAAGGCTGCCATATAATTGGTAAGTCCGACAAATGGCTTTGCCTTCGAAACCCCGTCCCAGCTGGTAAATGTCAGATATAGTCCGTAGATGAAGGGAATTATCACAGTTCCCAGGAAAAGTATTGAGGCCGGCCCGGCAAACATAAGAAACTGGCTGACCTTGTAAGACATTTTATTTCTTTCCATTAATGTCGTCCTCCTTCTAAGAAGTCCCCGGCCGGACCAAATGATCTCGTACCGGGGACCAGAGTTTGATAGGGTTTTGTAGTTACTTGTTTATAATTAGTGTGCTGCGAGTGTTACACCCTTCCAGTAGGTGTTGATCTCTGTTGCAAAACCGGGTCTGTCTGTCTGGTCTGCAAGGTATTTCTGGAATGCTGCACCGAGTACTGAATAGTGATCATCGGGAAGGTAGTTGTAGTTAGCGATAAGTGAACCTGCGTCAGCATATTTCTTTACAGATGCTCCAAGAGGATCAGCAACAGGAAGTGTGATATTTGAGAATGCGGGAACAAGTGCACAGGTGTTAACTATGAAGTCCTGTCCTGCTTCATCATATACAAGCCAGTTAAGGAAGTCTTTTGCTGCCTGAGCCTGAGCTGCTGATGTGTTTTCGCTGGAATCGATAATGAAGAACTTTGAACCGCCGCCTACAAGCTTTGTGTTTGTGCCGTCATCCATATTCTGGGGAACAGGCATGATTCCCATATTTTCTGAGTAATCATAAGCGTTGATAACTGACCAATCCCAGTTGCCGCCGAACATAAATGCGATCTCGCCTTCTGCAAGCTTCTGCTCGGTAACTTCACGCTCTGCGGAGATTGCTGAACCTGCAGCGTAGTTGTTAGCCTTTAATACATCAAAGGTATCCATCATAGAATTGAACTTTTCATCTGCTCCGATATCGGTTGAACCTGCGTTTAACTCTTTAACGAACGCATCGGGATCTTCTCTCTGCTCATAAACTTCTGCAAGGTAGTGAGCTGCAAGTGACCAGTCTTCCTTCATAATTCCGACAGGTGTTGCCATTCCGCCTGCTTTAAGTTCCTCAATAAGTGCTGTGAATGAATCAAGTGTTGCGTAATCGTCAGGATTGAAATCCTTGCCTGTAACCTTCTTTATAGCGTCTGCGTTGTAGATGATTCCTCTTGCTTCTACACAAACGGGGAAACCGTATGTTTTTCCGTCGATTGCGATAGCGTTTGTTGTATCCTTTACCCAATCCTCACCGCTTAAGTCGAGTGCGTGCTCTGCTGCGAGTGAGTAAACATCCTTTGCATCAACCATTGCAAGTGTGTAGGGCTCGCCGGAAGCATATCTTGTTGAAAGATGAGCGGCAACCGTATCGGAAGAGTAATAAACTTCTACGTTAACGCCCTTTTCTTCTGAATACTTGCTTGCCATTTCTACGAGCTGATCCTGAATCTCCATCTTTGAATTGAAGATTGTGAAGGATGCTCCGTCACCTGATGCTGCAGCCTCGGTTGCCGGTGCGCTCTCTCCGCCCTCGGTACCTGCTGCTCCTGCTGCTGCTCCGTCAGCCGGTCCTGTTGTTCCGCAGCCTGCAAGGAGTGACATTGTCATTGCACCGGTAAGTGCAACTGCTCCGACTTTCTTTAATACTGTCATGATCGTCTTGTTTTTCATTGTTGTTTTTCCTCCCAGAATTACAAACCTTTTACTTTTTGCTTTTAAGTGCTTGTTTTGTTGTGTTTGATTTCGTGGGCTGCCTTGCCCCGGAAATCGTCTCAAATTCATTGTACAATCATCTTGATGAGGCAAGTCTACCACCTGCGACAATTTGTGTCAACCGCTTGACACAAAAATCGTATAAAAGTGACAAGCGGGTGGCGGAGGAGTTGTGCATAATCACAATAAAACAGTGTGTCAAACGGACAACATACATGTAAAACCTGTCTGTTTTCAGATAAAACTAACCGGCAGGTGAAGCGTATTTGTATACGTGTACCTGCCGGTTTGGATAAAATGGTGATTTATAAATGACTTTATTTAAAGAATGGTTTTAAGTCAGCTGAGGCTGTTTATGACGGGGAGAGGAGCGTCGCAGCATACGAACAGATCGGAATGATGGGTTTCTTATTCCGCTCGGCTTCTTCAAATACACGGTAGCACAGACGGCGTGCTATGCCTTTGTTCTGGTACTCCGGTTTAACCCGCGTGTGTATTATGCGGAAGCCCTCATCTGTATCTTCATAACCGCATTCTCCGATCTTTTCGTCGCCACAAAGAGCGATGCTGCGGTTTTTGTCCGCTTCCAATTTAATGATAACGTTGTGGTTGTATTCTATATCGACAGCTCCTACGGGGCATTTTTTTACCGTCTGCCAGATATCCTTGTTTTCACCCTGACTAAGATCTATCCATGGCTTTCTGTTAATGTCAAAAACACCGGGAAGACTGCTTACGCACCGTTTTGCGTGTACACATTTATCTGAATCCCAAAATACAGTAATATCTTCGTTTGAATAAGTTCTATGCATGGCATGTCCTCCTGTGACAGTAATAAATGATCTGAACTGATTATACTACAGATCGCGGTAATAGGTTAATGATGATAGTATTGTTCGTATTTTAGGGAATATAGCTTAATTTCGCAACTTTAATAACAGGGAGGATTAAGATATTATGTAAATTTACAAAAAAACTCTAATTTAATAAAGAAAAATTGAATTTATGATATATAATCCTAAAAAATGACTGTATAATAGCAATATTTAATCGCGGGGGAAAATCTAATAAGTGGAAGGAAAGGAAACAGCTATGATGAGAAAAATTACTGTCCTGATTTCTGTTGTCGCTTTACTTGTGTGTACTACCGGATGTACAGCCAAGGAAGAAGCGGTTCTTATGGACCCCAGCATTAATGTTACGACTGTTAAAGCGTACGTCGGAAGTCAGGAGACGGAAGGAAATTACATCGGTGTTATAGAGAATACCGATAGTGTAAGCGTTGTTCCATTGGTTTCCGGAACGGTCGAGGAAGTCAATTATGAGGTGGGAGATACGGTTTCTTCAGGTTCCGTGCTCTGCCGGTTTGATGCTACGACGGCTGAGCAGAACCTGCAGAACGCAAAGACCGGGCTTAAAAGCGCCCAGGCCTCGTATGCTTCGGCGCAGGCAAGCTACACCAATACGATAGCCAGTACGGCACAGAATATCATCATTCAGCATAACTATGATGATTATAACCGTTCTATGAACATTCATAATCAGGAAAACAGTCTCTGTCAGGCGGATTATTCTATAGAGAATTATGAAAATGCCGTTAAAGATGCGAAGGATAATCTTGAAGATGCCGAAGATGATTATGATAAGGCAAAAAAATCCGGTGATTCAGAGGCCATATCGGCAGCAAAATCCAAAAAAGAAACTGCAGAAGATACACTTGAAAAAGCAGAACAGAATCTTAAAAATGCGGAATTTAACTATAACGGACAGGCTATAAGCCTTGCGCAGTCCAAAGGACAGCAGGAACAGCTGAACGGAATCGTTTACGCCGGACAGCAGGTTGTTGCGGCAGCGGGAATGGATGTGTCTAAAAAAAGTGTCGATTCAGCGGCGGTTGGTATAGATTCTGCCAAGAACAGCATAGAGGCAGCTGAATACCAGCTCAGCTTATATACGATAACTGCACCTATCAGCGGTGTCATTGAGAGAGTTGATGTGGACGAAAACAACTATTTCGGCTCGGGACAGGTCAGCTTTGTAATTTCAAATCCCAATTCCAGAAGAGCTGTTTTTCATGTCCCGGATAATGTAGCCGCAGAGCTTGAGGTTGGCAGAGAAGTTGAGATCATTTCAAATGGAAAAGAATATGTGGGTGATATATCGGAGATCGGTGTTGCGGTTGATGATACGGGCCTGTTTCAGATAAAGGCAGAGATTCCGGATGCACCTGAGCTTGCTGACGGTATTTATATTAAGTTGTCCACTGTTATCCATAAATCGGAAAACAATATAGTCATCCCTTCGGATGCTGTTTATTTTGAGGATAATCAGGCATATGTATATGTGGAAGAGAATGGAATGGCCGTAAAGAAAAATGTCGAATTTGATATTTATGGAGAGGAAGAGACCACTATCTTAAACGGTCTTTCAGACGGAGATAATATCATAGCAACCTGGTCGGGTTCTTTAAAGGATGGAGCTCCGGTCAAGGTAACCAACAGAAAAGATCCCAATACAAAGGCTTCATTAAACATAGAGGCTTTAAATGCGGGTTCATCGGAATTTAATGATTGAATAAAGGAAGGATAATATGC
>JAILOD010000279.1 GCA_024691015.1 Lachnospiraceae bacterium | reverse complement strand
GCATCACGCCCTGCAACCATCTGTGCATAAACATAAGGCTCGGTCTTATGGATCTCTGAAATATCCTCAAGATAGGAAGGACAGGTTTTTCTGTATACCTCAAAGGCACGGTCTCCGCGGCCTATAACAGTCTCTGCGATTGACACCCAGGGATTGTTGTGGCAGAAGATGCCGCCATTCTCTTTGTATCCCGGAGGATAGGATGAGATCTCGCCGGATTCGATATGATATCTGGTATAGGAAGGCTGGAGGATCATAATGCCGTATTCTGAATCCAGATATTTTTTTACGGAATCAAGAGCTTTAACGGCCTCGCCGGTTTCAACACCGACACCTGCAAGAACACAGAAGCCCTGGGGCTCTATGAAGATCTTACCTTCTTCGCATTCCTTCGAGCCGATCTTATCACCGTGTGCGTCATAGGCGCGCACAAACCACTCACCGTCCCAGCCTGCGGAAAGAAGAGCCTTGTTCATTTCTTCAACTTCCTTTAATGCACGGTCGGCCTCATCATTTTTTCCGAGGGCTTTACAAAGGTCGGCGTATTCCTTACCGTATTTTACAAACATTCCGCCGATGAATACTGATTCGGCAACGGGACCTTCCGAAGGACCGAAGGTCTGGAAGGACTCCCCGGGGTGAGCCGAGAAACAGTTTAAGTTAAGACAGTCGTTCCAGTCAGCACGGCCGATGAGGGGAAGCTTATTGGGGCCCTTGTGGGTTGCGGTGTAATTAAACGAACGGGTAAGATGCTCGAACAGGGAGGTAGCCTTGCTCATATCATTATCATAGGGGACGGTTTCATCAAGGATGGAATAATCGCCTGTTTCTCTGATATATGCGCTTGTGCCGGCGATAAGCCAAAGCGGATCGTCGTTAAAGCCTGAACCTATATCGGAATTACCCTTCTTGGTAAGAGGCTGATACTGATGGTAAGCACTGCCGTCCTCAAACTGGGTGGAGGCGATATCGATTATCCTTTCCCTTGCCCTGTCAGGGATCAGATGAACAAAGCCGAGAAGATCCTGACAGGAATCTCTGAAGCCCATGCCACGACCTATTCCTGATTCATAATAGGAAGCCGAACGGGACATGTTGAAGGTTACCATGCACTGATACTGGTTCCATATATTGACCATTCTGTTTACATGTTCATTGCCGGTGGAAACACTGAATTTATTAAGAAGCTTATTCCAGTATTCCTTAAGCTCGTTGAAAGCTTTTTCAACATCGGCATCTGTTTTGTATTTTGCAAGTAATTCATTTGCAGGCTTTTTGTTGATAACATTGGGAGCTTCGAATTTCTCGTCTTCCGGAGTCTCGACGTAGCCCAGAACAAAGACGAAGGATTTAGTTTCACCCGGTTTTAAGCTGACCTCAATTTCGTGAGAGGCGATCGGAAACCATCCGCTTGCAACGGAATTTGTGCAGCCGCCTTCCGCAATAGCTTTGGGAGAGGCAGGAGAATTATACAAGCCCATAAAATCCTCCCGGCTTGTATCAAATGCCTTGATAGGAGCATTTACAGAATAAACGGCGTAGTGGTTTCGTCTCTCTCTGAATTCTGTTTTGTGATATATGGTGGACTCAATGATCTCGACCTCACCGGTGCTCAAGTTTCTCTGGAAATTGGTCATATCGTCCATTGCATTCCAGAGACACCATTCAACATAGGAATAAACCTTGAAGTTTTTTTCTGTATTGGAATCGTTTTTCAGCTCGAGCTTTGTAACTTCACAGGTGTCGTTCATGGGAACGAAGGTAAGTACATCCGCTTTAAGAGAGTTTTTGGATGAAATAAATCTGCTGTAACCGATCCCGTGATGACATTCGTAAGTATCCAGGGGAGTCTGTGTGGGTTGCCATCCGGGATTCCAGGTAACATCACCTTCATTTATATAAAGATATTTACCGTTGCTGTCATAAGGAACCGAGTTGTATCTGTAACGTGTAAGCCTGAGGAGCTTTGCATCCTTATAAAAGGAATATCCGCCGCAGGTATTGGAAATAAGTGAAAAGAAATCCTTTGTACCCAGATAGTTGATCCAGGGAAGTGGCGTTTGCGGAGTAGTAATAACATACTCGCGGTTCTTGTCATCGAAATAACCGTATTTCATATTTATCCTCCTGTATGTGTGGTATAATTTCGCA
>JAILOD010000181.1 GCA_024691015.1 Lachnospiraceae bacterium | reverse complement strand
GGCACGTCTGAAACTCTCGGCAAGTGAAGTCCTGTTTTTGGATAGAAACCCGGAGATTTCGTTCTCATCAGCTTTACCAATGGTCATTTTAAATAAAACCAGAGCGTCTTCTACAGCCTCTTTCATGGTATTACATACGGTATACAGCTTTGCTTCCCAAAGAGAATGCTCAATACCCTCATCCCATACAGCTGTAAGGTTTATATTGTTCCTGCTTAGGATCTGACCGAGATCGGCTCCGCAGAATCTTGCACCTTCTTCCATTATCGCCTTCGGATTGTCATTTATCCCATAAAGCCTTACCACATATCTGTCATCCGAAAAAGGAAGGCCGTGAAGAACCACTCCGGAGGGTACGTTTTCATTCTTCAGCTTGACACCTGAAACAATGCAATCGTCTCCTACGCTGCTTTCCTCAAGGATAAAACTGTTTTCTATGAAGGAATTACGACCTATCTGAGCCCTCGAACCGACATAGGAATTGTATGAGGAATAATCCTCATTGTCGTCATTGGTGGAAATGATGTGTTTTTTCCAGTCAAGAAATTCAAAATTCTGTGACACATCCGTAACCAGATCCTTAAGCTCATGTGTGGTGCCGAAATGGATAAAGCGTGAGGGTGCCAGACTTAAAAGCTTTAAGGAATACTCGTGTATCGCTTCCCATATTTCCTTCCTGCAGGCCTTAAGCTCATCGGTATAATCGCCCTCGGGTTTCTCTTTGTAGAACTGTTCGAGTGTAGAGGCTTCTGCCAGAGGATAAAGAAAATCCCCGTAAAAGCTTATCCGTGCCTTTGTATTGACAAAGCGGCTGAATTTTTCTTCATCACAGACACCGTCAGTGCTTATAAGAGAGAAAAGAGCATTTACAAGATCGGTATTCATAAGGATCGCCCCTGTATCGAGGTCAACCATTCCATGCTCGTTTACCGCACCCATATCCTTAAGGGTCTGCTCCGTCTGCTTGTGGAGGAAGTTCTTAACATTTCCGTTCCCGTCATTTAAGAATACCCCGTGATCCTTTCCGGTATCTACAGGCTCCTTGAACGAAATGGCTGCTGCCCCGTTAAACTGTGAATCGATCTGGAGCGGATTAAAAAGCAGCATAACATCACCGCTTACCACAAGCATTCCTTCCTTGATACGTGAAGCAACGCCGGTAAGCGCTATTATAAATTCATCAAAAAGTGTTGAACCGCGGCCGTCCGGGAGCTGTCTCGGAAATGATGAAAACAGCTTTCCAACTGCCGAATACTGAGGAACCCTCTTGGAATCCCCGCCTGAATGAATGACAAGTATCCTTTTGTTTTTAAAAGGGTCCTTGCCCTGTTCCTCTTCCGAGATATATTTAAGCACGTTAAATGTAGCGCCGCCGGAACCGACTCTGATACCGTCCGGATCCGATAAAACCACATACTTTGTTTTCGGCGAAAGAAGTCTTTCCTTTTTTCTGTGGTCTATCTGGGTTCTGAAGGCCTCTGCCTGGTCTTCGTTGGATGCTGTCAGGATGCAGTAATCCCAGTTGATGAAATTGGCCGTTCCCAGACTCCTTACATAATCATCCCAGGCATCAAGATAAGACTGTCTCATAAACAGGTTTTTGATCTTGCTGTATTCTATATCCATACGTTCTCCTTTCGTTTGTTACAATTCATTGGCCTGCCGGGCCACTGAATTGTAACGCACTTTGCCAATGAAAAATCGCCTTCGGCGATGGGCAAAATTCCCATGTATCTTAAAGCATTGCTTTCAGTTCGTTTAATTTGTTTAAAGCCTCTATGGGGCTTATATTGTTTATATCTATTTCCCTCAGGGCCTCTTCAACCTTTGAAGGGACAAAATTATCAAAGAATGAAAACTGATGGTACTCTTCAGGCTCTGCGACTTTTTCAGGCTCATAAGCTTGTTTGGTTTCCTCATCCATAGCTATACGCTTTATACCGGATATTATATCACCGGAAGTCAGCTTCGTTAAAAGTTCCTCCGCACGCACTACAACTTCTTCCGGTACACCTGCAAGAGACGCGACATGTATTCCATAGGATTTATCTGCGCTTCCCTTTATGACCTTACGCAGAAATACCACCTCATCGCCCTTTTCCCTTACCGCAAAGCAGTAATTTGCCACGCCTTTAAGCTTGCCTTCAAGCTCGGTAAGCTCGTGATAATGGGTTGCAAAAAGCGTTTTCGCCCCGTTCAGATGTTCGTTTATATATTCCACAACAGCCCAGGCTATTGACAGCCCGTCGAAGGTTGAAGTTCCGCGCCCTATCTCATCCAGCACAAGAAGACTTTTAGGAGTTGCATTTCTTAAGATGTTTGCCACCTCCGTCATCTCCACCATAAAGGTGGACTGACCACTGGAAAGATCATCGGAGGCTCCAACTCTTGTAAATATCCTGTCCACTATACATATATGTGCCTCCGATGCCGGTACAAAGCACCCGATAGAGGCCATCAACACGATTAGCGCGGTCTGTCTCATATAAGTGGATTTACCCGCCATGTTCGGTCCGGTTATGATGGATATGGTGTTCTCATTGTTATCCAGAATGAGATCGTTCTTAACAAAGCTTTCATGCCCCGTCATCTTTTCCACAACGGGATGCCTTCCGTCTTTTATATTTATGATACCGTCATCCGCAATAACCGGACGGACATAATCGTTTCGCTCGCATACATAAGAAAAAGAAGCAAGAACATCGAGAAAAGCCAGTGCTCTTGCTGTTTTCCCGATCCTCTCCATTTGATCCGCAGTTCGCCTTCTTATCTCGTCAAAGAGCTCGTATTCCAGGCTGTTCAGTTTTTCCTCGGCATTCATTATTGAATCCGCAAGAGCCGATAATTCTTCGGTTATAAAACGCTCTCCGCCTGTTAAGGTCTGTTTTCTTATAAAATAATCCGGAACCAGATCCAGATAGGAATTGGTCACTTCAAAGGAATATCCGAATACCTTACTGAACTTGATCTTCAGGTTCTTTATTCCTGTCTTTTCCCTTTCCTTTTCTTCCATATCCGCAAGATACTGCTTGCCGTTTATATGCTTTTCTCTTAATTCATCCGCTTCCTTTGAATATCCGGGCTTTATGATGCCACCTGATTTCTGAATAAGAGGCGGTTCCTCCACTATGGCATTATCTATAAGGGAAAAAACATCCTCCAGTGGATCTATGGACTCATAAAGAGAAGTGATGAGTTCCGATGAAAGATCCTTTAAACAGTTCCTAATGGCCGGAATTACCTTCACGGACTCCTTCAGTGCGATCATATCCCTTGGATTTGCAGAAGAAAAACACACCCTGCACATCAGTCTCTCAAGATCATATACTCCGCTTAAATACTCTCTGATCTCATCCCTTGCATAAACATTTTCGTTCAGGGCAGTTACAGCGTCCAGCCTTTTATTTATTTCATTTACACTGATAAGAGGCTGTTCTATGAGCTTCTTAAGCTTCCTTCCGCCCATTGCCGTTTTCGTATGATCAAGCACCCAAAGAAGGCTCCCCTTTTTCTGCTTTTCCCTTAAGGTTTCGGTAAGCTCGAGATTTCTTATCGCGAAGGAATCCATGAGCATATAACCCCTTGTGGAATAAGGCGTTATACTGATGATATTACTTAATTCATTTTTCTGGGTTTCATAAAGATATCTGAAAAGTGCTCCAAGGCTTACCACACCTTCCGTGTAATCATGAAGGCCGAGACCGTCAAGGCTTTTAACCTTAAAATGCTCCATAATAAGCTTTTTTGCGGAGGTTGTATCAAAGAAATGAGGATCCAGAACGAAAAAACTGATACCTAAGCGGGACCTGATATCGTTAACATTTACATGACTGACCTCAAAGGCCGGATTACAGATTATCTCCTTCGGCATAAACTTTGAAAGCTGATCCGTAAACTCTCTTTCCCCTTCACACTCGAACACATAGAGTTCACCTGTGGTCACATCACATACCGAAACGCCGTAAAATTCATCTGAACAGGAAACACACATAATAAAAGAGTTGTCCTTAGCGTCCATCGCCGATACGTTGGTATTTGTCCCGGGCGTTACAACTCTTACAACATCTCTTTTTACAATACCCTTTGCTGTAGCAGGGTCTTCAAGCTGCTCGCATATTGCAACCTTATAGCCCTTTGACACTAAGCGGTTCAAAAAATTGTCCACAGCATGAAAAGGAACGCCGCACATAGGCGCACGTTCCTTCATACCACAGTTTTTTCCGGTTAATGTAAGCTCAAGTTCACGGGATACTATCTGTGCATCCTCAAAAAACATTTCATAAAAATCTCCCAGCCTGTAAAACAATATACAATCGGGATATTCTTTTTTGGTTGCAAGATAGTGCTGCATCATAGGAGATGCGTTTTCAAAATCGTCACTCATAATAAACCTTTATGTATCATCTTTTCGGGGAATCCCCCGGCGCCAAAGCGCCCCCTTATTTCAGGGATTTATTGATATAGCTGAGATCTCCGAGATCGAACTGTTTAACTATATCCGAAAGCTCTTCCGAGAAGGTAACGCTCTCGTTAACCTGCTCGTAGATCGTCTCTGTCATCTTCACAATGTCCGTCGTCCTCTGGGCAACATCCGTAATACCGTTTGCACTGTCTCCGATGGTCTCGTTGATATTCGAAACAGAATCCTTGATAACTCCGATGGTTCCGTTTAAGGCGCTTACCGCATTGTTGATCTCGCCCATCTTGTTCTCGAAGTCTCTCGCATCTGTATTGTACTGCTTGCTGACATCCGCAAACTTTGCATAGTCCTCGGATACCGTTGTATCAACAAAATCAATGGTTGAATTGAGGCAGTCTGCCATATTGTTAACGGCTGCATGAACCTCTGCAACAATATCAGAAATACCACTTACAGTTTCTGCTGACTGATTTGCAAGGTGTCCGATCTCTTCTGCAACTACGGCAAAGCCGCGGCCGCTCTCACCGGCTCTTGCTGCCTCGATGGAAGCATTGAGTGCAAGGAGGTTTGTCTGTGATGCGATGGATTTTATGGTGTCAGTGAGTTCATTGATCTTGTTAACGGCCTTGGACTGCTCGATGGCATCCACACTCTTAACCTTAACATCTTCAAATACACGCTTGATCTTGTCGCTTGTAGCCGATACATCCTGCTCGATGTCGGTTGCCCTTTTCTGGATCTCTTCTGCTGCATTCACGCCGTCCATTGCCAGATTGTTGATGTCTCCTGCATTAGCAGCCATATCCGCAACATTTTCATTGATATTTTCGGTTGTAGCGGTTGTTTCCTGCATTCCTGCTGCAAGCTCTTCGGTTGTTGCGGAGTTGTCGCTGGAATTGTCATTAACGATGTTTGCTGCCTCCTGAAGAGCCGAAGCATTTTCGCTGAGCTTTTTGGAGGTATCGTTTATATTAAGAACCATATCACGAAGAGCATTTCTCATATGATGAAGTGCCCTTGCGATCTGACCGGGCTCATCGGCTCTGAGCTGAAGCTCCTTCGCACCGGGATTGTGCGTAAGATCGAATTTTGATGTCTTATTTAAGATCGTGATGATAAGATCGAACGGCTTAAACGTGATCGAAAGGATCACGAATACTGCTGCTGCGGCTACAATGGTGATAACTAAAAGCAGGATAATGGCCGTAAGCCTGAATTTTCTGATAGGTGCCAGAACATCGCTTTCATCTGCGGTAATGACCAGAATATCGTGTGCACCGTTTTGTGTTATATAGTAGCTGGCGTATTTGTTTGCGCCCTTGAATTCGTATTTGATAAGATCCGGCTGCGGGATGGACCCCGAAGCGAGCTGTGATACCAGCTGCTTAACGGCTGCATTCTCAACCTGGTTTCCGATCTTTTCCGGACTTGGATGATAGAGCATTATGCCGGTTGCATCAACAAGATAGGCATAACTGGATGAAAGATCCTCAAGCTTAACATCTTTAAGAATAGCCGAGGCATCATCAACCGTAAAATCAGCATCCGATTTCAGCTGAAGGTCGACCTCGCTTCCGTATGCAACGGCAAGCTCCTTCATTTCATCCTGAACAAGCTTTGTAACGGTTGACGAATAATTTGAAATAGCTACGATCATTAAAACCACCCCGGCAACGACAGCGGTGACCACCGTCATTATCATAACCGAATACTTGATAGAGGGGAGCCCCTTGTACCTGGTTTCTTTGTTGTCTTTTACTCCCATTTTGTACCTCCCTATTAATTATAAATATTTTAAATTATTTTGTCGTATTCTTGCCGACAATACAGATTTAATTATATCACCTATGTGAATATCATACAATATTTTGTATTTACGATTTTTCAAACACACTTGAATATCTATTTATGTTAACCAATTTGCCTTCCAAGAAAATAAAAGCCCATACATTCGGTGAGCTCTACCTCTGTGATACTGCCCACAAGGGATCTGTCCCCCTTAAAATGTACAACATAATTCTGTTCAGTCCTGCCGGTGACCATGGAAGGGTCCCTGTCATTTACGCCTTCTACAAGTACCTTTAAGGTCCTGCCGGTAAATCGGCCGGCCTTCTTTGCAGCCATATTCTGTACGGCCTTTAATACCCTGTCAAACTCGGTTTTAACAACATCTTCAGGAACCTGATCCTCTCTCGAAGCCGCCGGTGTTCCCGTTCTCTTTGAATACTCAAAGGTGAATGCTCCTTCGTACTGTGCCACCTCTATCACATCCAGTGTCTCATTCACATCCTCGTGAGTCTCTCCGGGATATCCCACTATGATGTCCGTAGTTATCGCTATATCCGGCATCGCCTCCCTCAGCTTTTTTACAATGCCAAGATATTTTTCCTTTGAATAATGACGGTTCATATCCGATAAAACCTTATCAGACCCGGACTGCAGCGGCAGATGGATGTGTTTGCAGATCTTTTCCTCGTTTTTCATAACCTCTATAAGCTCATCTGAAAGATCCTTCGGATGACTGGTCATAAACCTTACCCTTTCCAGGCCGTCTATCCTGCATACACGTCTCAAAAGCTCCGAAAAGGTAATGTCTTCTTCAAGGCCTCGCCCGTAGGAGTTTACATTCTGGCCCAGAAGCATAACCTCTTTTACTCCGTCATATGTGAGCCTTTCAATCTCCGAGAGTATGTCTTCACTCTTTCTGCTGCGCTCTCTTCCTCTTACATATGGAACAATGCAATATGAGCAGAAATTATTGCAGCCGAACATGATATTTATGCCGCTTTTAAATTTAAACTTTCGCTCGCTGGGCAGATCCTCAACGATCTCATCTGTTTCCTTCCAGATATCGATGATCTTGTCGCCCGATTCATACACGTTCACGAGAAGCTCGGCGAATTTGAAATTATTGTGTGTGCCGAATATGAGATCGACATGCGGATAGCTCTTCCTGACCTTTTCAACAATAAGGTCTTCCTGCATCATACAGCCGCATAAGCATATCAGAAGAGACGGATTCTTATCCTTCAGACGTTTAAGAACGCCAAGTCTTCCGAACACCCTCTGATCCGCATTGTCTCTTACCGTACAGGTATTGTATACGATAATATCGGCATCCTCCTCGCTCTCCGACCGTATAAAACCAGCGTCCCGAAGTATTCCCGAAAGCTTTTCGGAATCTCTCTCATTCATCTGACAGCCGAAGGTTGTCACCATATATTTAAGATCACGGGAGAGCTCCTTCTTTTTTTCGTTTACAATATTCTTCAGTTTTTTTATATATTCAAGCTGTCTTAAGCCTTCTGTCCCTTTATTTTCAGAACTCATCTTATTATCTCCTTTTCGGTGACTATCATGTCAAGCCGCTTGTCGTGCTTCCCGGAGGGTATTTTATCGAATACCTGTATGGAAAACGATAACCCTGCCTTTAAAACGAACTCAGGCAGAGCGGACAGATACCGGTCATAATATCCCCGTCCGTAACCCATTCTTGATAAGCCTCTGTCAAATGCAACTCCCGGAACAATGATGATATCCGGAATAAATGCTGCATTCTCTTTGTCCCTGTCCGGCTCCAATATACCTTTAAAGCCGCTTTTAAGCTCACTTAAGGATGAGACCTCCTTAAACTCCATTTCGCTTTCACTCACACAGACGGGAAATGCGATCCTCTTCCCGTCACTTATGCAGTTCCCGGCAAGCTCTGTCGTTGAAACCTCATCGGCATAGCTCATATACAAAAATATGCCCTTTGCACTTTTATATTCATCCAGTTCTCTGAAGCTTTTTACTATCTCAAGAGAAAAGCCGTTTCTATCCTCCTGTGACAGGGCTCTTCTTATCGCAAGTGCTTCTTTCCTGAAATTCTGTTTTTCACTCATCGCGAAGCTCCGTTATTATCCTTTCGGCGCATTTCAGTCCATCCATGGCGGCGCTCATAATTCCTCCGGCATAGCCCGCACCTTCACCGCAGGGGATCAATCCTTTAAGTGAGGCTTCAAGCCTTTCGTCTCTTACTATCCTTACGGGTGATGACGTACGGCTTTCAACTCCCGAAAGGACCACATCGTCCCCGTCAAAGCCTTTGATCCTGCTTCCGAAAACGCCGATGCCTTCTTTTATTGCGGATGAAACATACTCCGGAAGGATCCGGTTCAGATCATAAAAGCCGGTCTTTCCCTTGCTTTGCGATATAACAGTCCCAAAGGAATCACTCACCTTCATTGCCTTAAAATCCGCGAATCTCTGTACGGGTATAAGACCGTTTAATGCCTCAAAGGCCTTTTTCTCCAGCTCTCTCTGGAAGCGCACACCGGAAAGCACATCATCCTCTCCAAAGTCCTTTTCGGTAACGGTGACAACGATCGCACTGTTGGAATTTATCCCGCTTCTGCCGCTGTAGCTCATACCGTTCACTACAAGAGCTCCCCTTTCGCCGGAAGAGTTTACCACGTAGCCTCCGGGGCACATACAGAAGGAATATACACCTCTGCCGGAGCCCGCCCTGTGCGTCAGTTTATACACAGCTGCCGGCAGCTTATCGGAATAATTCTCCCCGTACTGCGCCTTATCGATAAGAATCCTTGGATGCTCGACTCTCACCCCGACTGCAAAGCTCTTTCTCTCAAGCCTTATGTTCATATCCTTTAATACACCGAAGGTATCCCTGGCTGAATGGCCCGGTGCAAGGATCACCTTATCGGCTGCATATTCAACCCCGTCGGATGTTTGTAGTGAAACAATCCTGCCGTCTTTTTCATAAAAGCCGGTTACAAGGCTGTTAAAACGAACATCTCCACCGAGACGTATGATCTCGAGTCTCAGATTTTTAACTATATCGACTAAAAGGTCGCTCCCTATATGAGGTTTCGAATCTGTTCTGATGTTTTCGGGTGCTCCGAATTTCACAAAGGTATCCAGCACAAAATCCTTGCGTCCGCTCCTGTCTCCAACCATGGTGGACAGCTTGCCGTCTGAAAAAGTGCCTGCTCCGCCCTCGCCGAACTGGACATTGCTGTTCTCATCAAGCTCTCCCGTGTTCCAGAAGGTCTCAATTTTTTCCTTTCGTTTTGATACCTCACAACCCCTCTCAAGAACCAGCGGTCTTAAGCCGTTAAGCGCAAGAAGATATGCAGCGAACATGCCTGCCGGACCGAACCCTATAACAACGGGACGAACAAGGTCCTTTCCCGGCGCCATATTTAACGTTACCGCCTTATACCCGGTTTTTTCATACAAGGATACATTTTTATTATCCTTCAGGTTCTTAATAACCTTTTCTTCGTTTTTTACACTTAAGGCAACAGAATATACATAAAGCGGTTCGTTTTTCTTCCTGGCATCTATGGAGCTCTTTATTATCTCAACAGAACCGATATCCCCGGGTTTTACGTGAAGAACCCTTGAGGCTTTTTTTATAAGTCCGTTCTTATCAGTCTCTTTGTTAAACTTAAGCTGTGTGATCTTTATCATATTTCTCACCTATAGCCGACAGAGCTGCAACTCTTCCGCTGCTCCACGCCCATTGAAGATTATATCCGCCGCATCTGCCATCCACATCCAGGATCTCCCCCGCAAAATACAGGCCCTTGATCTTCCTTGAAGAAAGATCGGCATTTACCTCGTCAAGTCTTATCCCTCCCGTACAGACCTGTGCCCTGTCAAAGCCTGCACTTTCGGTAATATTTACCCGGACACCCTTTATTAACTCACAAAGCCTTTTTATTTCATCCTCCTTAAGCTGTGAGACCTTTTTATCCGGCTTAAGCCCCACCATTTTTAAGAACAGAAAATTGAGCTTCTTGTTAAAAACCCCCGTAAGATATTCTTCCAATGTCTTTTCCGGTCTGGTATTTTTTCTGTTGGTCATAAACTGAACAAGGGCCCCGACCGGGAAATCCGGCATGAAATCAAGCATTACCGATACCTTTTTTCCTTCATCGAAGGCACGTGATGCACGACCCGAAATATCAAAAACACAGATACCGGATACGGCCGAATCCACAAGCTGAAGCTCACCCCGGCTTGATGCTGTTTCTTCTCCGTCTGTAATAAGACTTACCCTTGCGTCCGCCCTGACACCGGCCACACCCTTAAGCCATTTCTCGTTGCTTTTAAGCTGAGTAAGCGCTGGAAGCACCTTCACACTCTTATGCCCGAAGCCGGATGCGATCCTGTACCCGCTCCCGTCAGACCCTGTACGCTCCTGGGCTTTTGAACCGGTCGCAAGTATTACCCTGTCAAATATGCATTCTCTGTTGTCAAGCTTTGTTCCGGTAACAACAAAGCCCTCCGGACTCACAGACACCTTAATTTTCCCGCAATCCGTGAGTTCCCGGACTCCAAGCCGCTTTAATTCGCATCTTAATGTGTCCAGCACGCTCGATGCGGTCTCACTGTATGGGTAGAGACAGCCGTTACGGTTTTTTGTATAGATTCCAAGCTCGCCGAAAAATCTGATGGTATCCTCGTTTCCAAAGGATGAAAGCACCGAAGGGATTACTCCGTTATCGTCAGATGAGGAATTATAATATTCCGCCCTTACATCCACATTTGTAAAATTACATTTACCGTTCCCGGTTAGCAGGAGCTTTTTCCCCACTCTGTCATTATGTTCAAATAAAAAGACCGTTGCACCGCCTGCGGCAGCACTTATCCCTGCCATCATCCCGGCTGCTCCGGCCCCGATTATCGCTATTCTCATTTATAACAACCTCAATTGTTTGCAAAGAGCCACCAAAAGTCCACCCTTGGGAAGCTCTCTCATTTCCTCTTCCCTTATGCCATGAAGCTTCATAACACTTACAAAATAAACCATTACTCCTATCACTATGGAGCAGAGCGTTGATACAAGATTATTTGAAAACAGTGAAAACAGCTTATAAACCGCAAAGGTTGCAATTCCCATGATGGCTGATGCGATCGCAGGAATTATAAAGGTTCTTAAGGTTTCCTGCCTGTAATTTAAATACTTTCTTATAGCCATATGATTTAAGATGCACATTATAAGAGCAAAAATAATATTCGCAACAAGAACAGCCCAGATACCCCAGGAAAGCTTTTCGAGCATAAGATAAAGCACTGTCACGTGGATCACCAGAGCAATGGCCGCATTCCTGACAGGCACTCTCATACGGCTGATACCCTGAAGAATACCGTTAGAAAGAGTTGACATTGAGAAGAATATGACCGAAACACTGCCCGCCATCAGAAGCTTTGAAGCCAGCTCCAGATCTCCGGTAAAGAGCATTGAAAGCACAGGCTTTGCAAGCACAAAAAGCCCTACAAAGCAGGGGAAGGATATCATCATGGTAAATCTCATGGCCTGGGCAGTCTTCTTTCTGGCTCCCCTGTAGTTTTCTGCGGCAATGGCTGCAGAAAGAGCCGGCACCGTGGACGCACTCATGGCATTTGAAAGTGCGATCGGTACATTCACCAGAAGCTTGTATTTACCGGAATAGATACCCCAGATCGCCGTTTTTTCTATTCCCTTTCCCTTAAGCGTCATGATCTTATTGAACATTCCGTTGTCTATAACATCGGAAATATTATAGATCGCAGTACTTAGGATCACCGGAACAGCGGTAAGAAATATCATCTTAAGGATAAAAGGCATACCTTCAACCTTATGACCGGGGTTTTCCTTATACTCCCTGCGCCTTAAGTCCCATATAGTCCCGGATGTAAGAAGGAGTATCAGCATAAGGATAAGGAGCCCTCCCAGGGCACCCGCACTGGTACCTATAGTTGAACCTGCGGCTCCGAAGGCAGGTGCATAATGATCGTTCTGCAAAAGAGCAGCAACCTTCAGGCCGTATCCGTATAAGAAACGTGCCGCAAGAATACTGACTATGGCATTTATTATCTGTTCCACTATCTGTGAAACGGCTGTGGGAAGCATTGTTCCCATCCCCTGGAAATAACCCCTGACAACTCCCATCAGGGCGACTATCAGAAGGGTTGGTGCAAAGACTCTTAAGGCGATGGCACTCATGGCCTCACTCATAAGCTTTTCGGCAAAAAACTCCGCCTGAAAATAGACCAGGATGCAGACTATGCCCCCGGTAATAAAAGAAAAGATCAGACCACCTCTGAAAACTCTTGCGGAATTCTCATATTGTTTTTTTGAATATCTTGCAGAAACGATCTTTGAAATGGCAATAGGCAGGGAATAAGACGAAATCAGCAGCATGATCGAATATATCTGATATGCTGCTGCGTAATACCCGTTACCTTCATCTCCGATAATATTGGTAACGGGAACCCTGTAGAACAGACCGATTATACGCGTGATTATCCCTGCGATACCTAAAACACCGCCCTGAACTATGAAATTTGTGTTATGCAATGCCCTTTTTTGTTTTTTTGGCATGATCAGCTGATAACCACCTTATCTCCCATAGTATCCTGAATTATAAGTACCCAGGTTTTACCCTGATTAAGAACGATTTCCTTACCTTCGTTATTGAAGTAACGAACCGCACCGAGATCTCCGTCAAAACGGATCCACGTACCGTCTTCGGCCTTACCCTGTGAAATATATGTCATCTTACCGCCCGAATGGCAGTCAAACCCGAGATAGCCCTTATCATCAACGGTCTCCCAGGATGAATACTGAAGAATGATGTTTTCAACAGCAAGCTGCTCATTGTTTTCACCGTCAACCTGAGGCTCACCGTATTCAAACCTGTAATATTTACCGTCTTTTTCGTTGTAATCAAACCATGGCTTGTTTATAAGATATCCGGGCTCAACATGAGTTGCAGCATATGCTCCCGGGCCGTCGGGAACAAGCACATCCCCGTCTTTGGCAAAGGTGAATTTACCCTTGTAGTCATCCTTATAATCCGTTCTGTAACCTAAGGTTTCTATTCCCTTTGCGATACCCTTTGCCGAAGCGTAAGCATTATGAGGAGCTATACGGTCATTTGTTCTGTAGAAGACGATATCTCCCACACTTGAAAGACCGCTTAAGTTATTGACGAAATCCTCCTCCAGAAGAGGCATGGCATAGGCTGACTGCCCATAATGGCAGTATATGGAATCGAATTCGAGAGCATAATATACAAAATAGTTTCTGCAGCTTCTTACCGAACCGATCTTCTTAAGATCATCATAATTTTCAAACAGACCCATCATTCTGGTAAGAGAGCCTTCAACAACGCATTCGTACAAAATATCCGCCATTGAGGTTCCGCTCATCGGCTGCGCTTCTTCTATATTGTTTAGCATTACCGCCACCGGACGGCGAAGCCCTGCCTTTTTATCAACAAATTTTCCTGTAAGGTAGCTGCGGATCTGATCAGAGTTTTCCTCACGAGGCAGTCCGTATGATGAAACATAATCGTGTTCGGCAACAATACCGCTTGGATTTACCTGAGCGGCTTCATTTTCCGAAACCTTTTCTTCTTCAAATTTAGAATAGGCATCGGGATCTGATACTTCCTGTTCCTCTGTATCCTCTGCCGGGGCAGCTGCCTGCTCTTTATTTCCACAGCCCGTAAGAGCCACAATTCCGATAAGGGATGAAAAAATTAAACAGGAAATGATTTTTCTGAATTTCATGATATTTATTATGAATCTCACCGTGTTATCTTGATATCGAAAGCTCTTCCAAAGCGGCTTTCTGATGTGAGAACATAACCTCCTCTTCTTCTTTTTCCATATGGTCAAATCCAAGTAAGTGTAACATACTATGTGCAATAAGGAAAGCGAATTCTCTCTTGTATGAGTGTCCGTACTCCTCTGCCTGAGCCTTTACTTTTTCCATACATATCACTATATCGCCCAATATTACCTCTCCGGTTTGGGGGTCTTTAAGGAGCGGATCCGAAAGGTCCACGCCATCGTAATCTGCCTCACTCTCCCATTCGATCTCAGGAAACGAAAGAACATCGGTTGCGGCATCAATCCCCCTGTGTTCACGATTTAATTCCCTGATGGATTCAAGATCCGTGATCGTAAGATTGATCTCACAATCAAATGGACAGCTTTCCCTTTTAAGAACGCAGGAGGCCACCTCTTTAAATATCCCTTCGATATCAAGCCCCAGCGTCTCGGAGGTCTCTTTTTCAACGTAAAAGGTCATAATACAGCTTCTCCTTCTTAAGGATGCCTCTTATATCATCCCACTCCCTGAATGAAACATCGGCTCTCCTGAATATATCCGAATCAAATTTTTCTTTGAAAATATCATCGATGACCTTTTCGGTATTTTTGTCCCATTCAGGATCGTTTTTGAATTTATCCATTATGGAATGTACAACCTCATCACAAAGGATTACAACCACGCATTCCTTTGATAATTCGTTAACACCTATATCCGAATACTCTCTGACCAGTTTTACGACACTCAGGGGAAACTTATTCTGTGTAAGAATACTCACCGATTTAAGCCCAAGATTATCGTTTTTGCCTCTGATAGCTCCTATTCTGTGATAAAAGCCCAGTGCTCTTGTGTAATCCCTGTTTATATCAAGCCTCTTTGCACAGATAAAGCTTAAGTGTGCGGTATGAATAGCCCTCAGATATTCGTATTTATCCTCTTCCTTCAGCTTCAGCAAAAGAGAGTGTTCGGGATCGTTTATCTCATAAAATACATCGCGTGCCCTGTTGACCAGTCTTCTTCTTATTCTGAAGATACCGACCATTATGGTCACAATATCGGCAACAAGTCCAAAGAAAACCGCAAAAAGAATCTCAGGCTCACCTATCCTGCCCATCATTACCGATATGACGCAGAAGAAGGCAACTCTAAGCATCACAAAGGTTGTAATTGCACTTATCAAACCTCTTTTACCCTTAAGCGTATCCAAAAGCACAAAAAGCCAAAAGGTACAAACAAGGTAATATACACAATACAGACCGTAGTCCCCGCTTGAAAGCATAGCCGATATGGTAAACAAAACAGCTGAGGCTACGGCACTTAAAGGCGATGTAACATGCAGAAAGATAAGCGACATGCCGCTTATCGGAAGAGTGAATTCGGGCAGAAGCCCTCCGAAAACACAAACCGTTTCAAAACAGATAAAGCAGACAAGCTCTCTTAACGGGTGGAGTTTGTTATCATACAGAAATCCTTCAAGCCCTTTAAACTGCGTCGCACAATGTATAAACGAGATGATAAATGCGAACAGGCAAACTGAAATGAGCTTCGTAGTATCAGTTTCGCCTTTTATAAGATAAACAAGGGCAAGCAATACGGGTGCCACGGGAATCTGGAGTATGAATATGACCTTATACAATTTCTCTGCTTTTATTATTCGTTCATTTTCTTCTGTCATTTTTCTTCACTCTCGATGATCTGACCGGATGCTCCTTATCGACCGCACCATGTCTTACTTCATAATCCTCATAGGCCTTAACTATCTTTGCGACAAGCGGATGCCTTACCACATCCAGGCTGGTAAGATAATTAAACCCGATATCCTCAATATTTTTCAGAACCCTCTCGGCCGTGTCCAGGCCGCTCACCGTACCGTATGAAAGATCCTTCTGGGTCTTGTCTCCGGTAACAACAACCTTTGAACCAAAGCCTATTCTTGTCAGAAACATCTTCATCTGCGAGGGTGTGGTATTCTGGGCTTCATCCAGGATTATATATGCATTATCGAGAGTACGTCCTCTCATATACGCAAGCGGAGCAACCTCGATAAGACCTTTTTCCATGTTTTTCTGAAAGGAATCCGGCCCCATTATCTGATAAAGGGCGTCATAAAGAGGCCTCAGATACGGATCTACCTTGCTTTGAAGATCCCCGGGCAAAAACCCCAGCTTCTCTCCCGCCTCTATTGCCGGCCTTGTCAGAATGATCCTGCTTACCTCTTCGTTTTTAAATGCTGTTATAGCCATAGCCATGGCCAGAAATGTCTTTCCCGTTCCCGCGGGCCCTATGCCGAAAACGATCATCTTCTTTCTGATCGCATCCACGTAATCCCTTTGCCCAAGTGTTTTGGGTTTTATCGGTTTTCCCGAAATGGTATGACATATTATCTCATTATCTATTTCTTCCATAAGACGCACACGTTCCTTTTTTTCTCTTGCAAGGGCGATCGCATAATCCACACTCTGCTCATCAATTTCCTTTCCGGATACAGACAGACGCATAAGCTCTTTTACCACAGCAGCCGCTTCTTCAACGGCAAAGGATTTGCTTCCCTTTATCCTTACCATTCCATCTCTTAAGATAAAGGTCACTCCCAGTTCTTTTTCGATCTTTTTCTGATAAATGTCGAACTGCCCGAAAACATTCATCATATGCTCTCCGGATAGTGCCTCAAAGCTGTTCTCAAAATCTTCTTTCATTCAATGATCCCGTGTAATAATTTCTGATGTTCTGTTTTATTGTCCGAAAAGCTGTAGGACGAAAGAAATATCTCCTTTGCCTCCTCCAGTTTTTCTTTTGAATTTGCGTAGATCGTGGCAAGGCTTTCACCCTTTTCAACCCTGTCTCCGACCTTTTTATGAATGACCACTCCGACGGAAAGATCCACCTCATCCTCTTTTACCAGGCGGCCTCCGCCCAGGATCCTTACCGCATTTCCGATATCGTCGCATTTGATGGATGCGACATATCCCGATAAATCGCTTTCTATTTTCTCAGTTATCGATGCCGTGGGCAGATAGGAGTAATCATCTATACCTCTGATATCACCGCCCTGTCCGGAAACTATCTCCTTTAACTTTTCTATGGCGGCTCCGCTGTCTATTGCCTCCTTAAGCTTCTTATGTGCCTCCTCTTTTGTGGAAGCTATCTCCCCTATAAGAAGCATCTGTTCGCCAAGCGCATATATCAGCTCATTTGTCTCAGCGTTTCCGCGGCCTTTAAGGGTCTCAAGTGCCTCGATCATCTCAAGCGAATTACCGACTGCCGCTCCGAGAGGCTGATCCATATTTGTGATCACGGCTGAGCATTTCTTACCTGCCATTCTCCCGAGCTTTACCATGCTGCGGGCGAGCTCTGTAGCTTCATCATCATTTTTCATAAAAGCTCCCGAACCGCTCATTACCTCAAAAACAAAAGCGTCCGCTCCTCCGGCCAGCTTTTTACTTACTATGCTGGAGGCTATAAGCGGCAGGCTTTCAACCGTACCCGTCACATCGCGGAGCGCATACATCTTCCTGTCTGCCGGACATACATCTCCATACGCAGACGCAAGACAGGCACCGCGCAATTCAACAGCCTCTGCGAATTCCCCCGCAGAGAGGGCCATATTAAAGCCTTTAAAGCATTCAAATTTATCGGTGGTACCTCCGGTATGCCCAAGGCCTCTTCCGCTCATTTTGGCCACCTTAAGCCCGCAGGAGGCGGTAAGCGGCAGAAGAACAAGCGTTGCCTTATCGCCCACACCTCCGGTGGAATGTTTGTCTACGGTTATTCCGGAGACCTTTGAAAGATCCACCTTTTCTCCGCTGTTCGTCATTGCAAGCGTAAGATTCACCGTTTCCTCATCTGTCATCCCCTTTAACAGGATGGCCATCATCATGGCCGACATCTGATAGTCCGGAATGCTTCCGGCTGTAAAACCGCCTACCATGAAATCTATCTCTTCTTTTGAAAGCTCTCTGCCGTTTCTCTTTTTTATAATAAGGTCGATCATTCTCATTTGTGATAAGGCTCCTTTGCAATGATCTTAAAGCTTCTGTATATCTGTTCAATAAGTATTACTCTCATCAGCTGATGGGGAAAGGTCATTTTCGAGAAGCTGAGCTTCATATCTGCCCTTTCGGAAATGCGCTTATCTATCCCGTCCGAACCCCCTATAAGAAAGGTTATATGGCTTATACCACGGCTCATAAGCGAACCCATCCTGTCCGAAAGCTCCTCACTGGAAAGCATCTCCCCATCGATCTCAAGTGCTATAAGATAGGAATCGGGTGAAAGACGTCTGTCAAACCTTTCTGCTTCGTGTTCCATATCCGGCCCGTCATCAACTTCCAGGACATTAAACTTGCAATAACGCGACAGCCGTTTTTGATATTCGGCCATCGCGTCACGCAGATATTTCTCTTTAAGTTTTCCCGCACAGAGTATATCGATTTTCATTCTTATTTCTCATCAAAGATCTTCTGATACAGCTCCTCAACAATATAATCCATAAAAGCGGGTTCCAGATCCATAAACCTTCCGGAAATCTTTTCCTTCATAAAGGCGATCCTGTAATAGTATTCGCCGCTCATATCATTGTAATTGGAGCCGCTTGTTATGCCCTCGGAAATCTTAGCGGAATCATAGTTTTCCAGAAACCAGTTCTCGATTTCAGTGATCTTTCCTTCTTCTCTTTCGGCCTCTGCCTCGAGCTCCTTAAGCTGGATAAAGGAACGTATTCCCATAAAAGTGAACAGAAGAAACAGAGCTCCCATTACCGCATAGGTCATATATGTACCTATACCGGGATAAAGCTTTATAGGAATGACACCGAATATGCAGAGTAAAAGTATGATAAGGCCGAGGACGCCCACCGCAGTAAGCGTGTATCCCGAGGTTCTCATATCGTTTGATCTGTCAGCCACGGTCCTGTACGGTTTTACGGGACGATAATACTCTTCCTGAGCTTCTTCTGCCGTAAGAAGTATATTATTGTCCTCGTCCAGAACCGGTTTAGGTTCCTCCGCTTCATCTTCGGGGATTACCGGTTCTTCTTCAACCAAAGGCACATGGCAATATGCGCATTCCGTAAAACCTTCTCTGTATTCACTACCGCATTTAGGACACCACATATAAATACCCCCATACCGTTTCAGTTTATTGTTATAATTCAGTGGTTTGCCCGACCACTGAATTGTAACGCACTTTGCCCATGAAAAATCGCCTTCGCGATGGGCAAAGTGCCGTCTGCTAAAGCAATATCAGTTTTTGCTTAAAAATTCATCTATACCTTTTGCAGCCTTCTTGCCTGCCCCCATTGCAAGGATAACCGTAGCGGCACCGGTAACCGCATCACCGCCGGCATACACACCGTCCTTTGAGGTTTTCCCTGTTTCCTCATCGGCAACGATACATTTACGTCTGTTTGTTTCAAGCCCCTTTGTAGTAGAGCTTATAAGCGGATTGGGCGAAGTACCCAGTGACATTATAACCGTATCACATTCAATTTCATATTCCGAACCCGGGATCTCAACCGGCGAACGCCTTCCGGATTCGTCAGGCTCTCCGAGCTCCATTTTAATGATCCTGATACCGCGTACCCAGCCGTTTTCATCCTCCAATATTTCGACAGGATTCTGAAGCAGGTCGAAGATTATTCCTTCTTCCTTTGCATGATGCACCTCTTCCGCTCTGGCGGGAAGCTCCTTTTCGGAACGACGGTATACCACGTGAACCTCGGCTCCAAGCCTTAAGGCCGTTCTTGCAGCATCCATTGCAACGTTTCCTCCGCCTACTACCACAACCTTCTTTCCCTTTACGATAGGAGTATCGTAATCATCCCTGTAGGCTTTCATAAGATTGTTTCTGGTAAGGTATTCGTTTGCGGAAAATACACCTAAAGCCTGCTCGCCCGGAATATTCATAAATCTGGGAAGACCTGCACCGGAGGAAATATATACTGCATCGAAATCTTCTTTTTCCATCAGTTCATCTATTGTAATGGATTTTCCTATAACAACATCCGTTTCGATCTTTACTCCGAGAGCTTTAACATTTTCAACCTCGGGAGCAACCACCCCGTCCTTCGGAAGACGGAACTCCGGAATACCGTAAACCAGTACTCCGCCGGCCTTATGAAGTGCCTCAAATATGGTAACGTCATAACCCATCTTGGCAAGGTCTCCCGCACAGGTAAGACCTGAAGGACCGGAACCTATAACGGCAACCTTTTTATTCTTTTTCTCTGCACTGACCGTGGGTTTAATGTTATTCTCTCTTGCCCAGTCGGCAACAAATCTCTCGAGCTTTCCGATCGAAACACTGTCACCCTTTATTCCGCGTACACAAACGCCCTCGCATTGGCTTTCCTGCGGACATACACGACCGCAAACTGCAGGAAGTGCGCTGTCTCTCGCTATAACCTCGGCTGCCTTTGCAAAATCTCCTTCTTTAACGTGCATTATAAATTCGGGAATGTTTATCGAAACGGGACAGCCTCCCACACATCGGGGATTTTTACAGTTAAGACATCTCTCGGCCTCAGCCATAGCCTCTTCTTTATTATATCCAAGGCAAACCTCATCAAAATTCTTTGCTCTAACCTTAGGATCCTGTTCTCTTACAGGAACTTTTTTCATCATATCTACAGCCATTTTCTTCTCCTTATATCTGCCTCTTCAGTCGCAATTACCGCATCCGCCGTGATGGGTTTCGCCTTCTTCATATGCAAGACGTGCCCTTCCTTCATCAGTTTTGTAAAGAGCCATTCTTCTCATTGCTCCGTCAAAATCAACCTTAAATCCGTCAAACTCCGGCCCGTCAACACAGGCAAACTTAACTTCATCGCCTACTACCAGTCTGCAGGCTCCGCACATTCCGGTTCCGTCTACCATGATAGGATTCATTGAAACGATAGTGGGGATGCCAAGCTCTTTTGTAAGCTTGCATACAAACTTCATCATTATCATAGGACCTA
>JAILOD010000168.1 GCA_024691015.1 Lachnospiraceae bacterium | reverse complement strand
TGTACAGGGCACCCTTTCCTGCACTGTGGAACTTTGCAGTTCAAACAGCGCTCCGCCTCAGCAACAGCAGTTTCCTCATCATAACCAAGGGCAACTTCCTCAAAATTATGAGCACGGACCTGTGGCTCCTGTTCAGGCATTGGATGTTTCTTCATATTAGCTGCCATAATATCTACCTCCCCAGTCCGATATTGCAAACGTGATCCTTCGCCTCAGCCTCCTGCGGGCGGTACATGCGTCCGCGGCTCATCATGCTGCCGAAATCAACTAAATGGCCGTCAAATTCCGGACCGTCAACACAGGCAAATTTTGTTTCATTCCCTACCTGTACACGGCATCCGCCACACATGCCGGTTCCGTCAACCATTATCGGATTCATTGAAACGATCGTAGGTATGCCCAGCTCTTTTGTAAGCTTACATACAAACTTCATCATTATCATGGGACCTATGGCAACACAGATGTCATAATGCTTTCCCTGATCCTCAACAAGGTCCTTAAGCACATCTGTGCCCATTCCCTTACGTATATATGAACCATCATCCGTTGTTATAAACACGTGATCATCACCGGCAATGGCTTTCATTTCATCTTCGTATATAAGAGTATCCTTGCATTTGGTTCCTATTATAACGTCACATTTTATGCCGTGCTCATTGAACCATTTAACCTGCGGATAAACAGGTGCCGTTCCGAGACCGCCGGCTACAAACACATATGACTTTTTCTTAAGCTCTTCAATATCTTCATGAATAAATTCCGAAGGCTGTCCGAGAGGCCCTATAAAATCCGCAAAAGAGTCACCGGCTTTTAATTTGGACATTTTATTTGTGGATACACCCAAAAGCTGTACAACGATGGTAACAGTGCCTGCCTCCCTGTCATAATCGGCAATGGTTAGCGGTATCCTCTCTCCGAATTCGTCCACACGGACAATAATGAACTGTCCGGGCTCACAGGATCTTGCTACTAAAGGAGCTTCGACAACAAACTTACAGATATTGTCCACAAGCATCTTTGATTCTAAAATTTTAAACATCCTATTTCTCCCACAACTTATGTAATAATTAAAAATTTACAAGCGAAACTTATTTTAATTGAATTTCATCACAAATGCAATAATAAAAGACGATTTATAGCTTCAGCCGACGATTTTCCTTTCGGCGGCTCTGCGATAAAAAGCAACACAGCCGGAGTATGGTCTCCGGCTGTGTATATAAGAAAGTAGCATACCCGATATTTACTCTTAATCCTGGAAGAAGTTGATCTCCTTTAAGAGATCGCTTGAGATCTCCTTTAATGTATCTGCTGCGGAAGCAAGTGTATTTACGGTAGCATTGAGCTCCTGCATGGATGCGCTTGTTTCCTCTGTGGAAGCTGCATTTTCTTCGGATATTGCAGAAAGTGAATCCATAGCATCCACAACAACAACCTTTGAAGAATCACAGGCAACCGCACTGGAGGTGATCTCCTGAATACCCTCAATAGTGGTATTGATCTCACCGATAAGATCGTTAACGGATTTAACGGTATTTTCAAGGATCTCCTTCTGCTCTTCGGTAACCTTACGAACCTCTTCGGCCATCTTAACTGCACCCTGGCTCTCCTCAAGAAGGATGTTCATCTCAGCCTTGATATCGTTAGCGGAACGAGCCGAATCATCGGAAAGCTGTCCGATCT
The DNA here is from genome assembly GCA_024691015.1 of Lachnospiraceae bacterium. Classification (GTDB taxonomy): domain Bacteria; phylum Bacillota; class Clostridia; order Lachnospirales; family Lachnospiraceae; genus NK4A144. The sequence goes on along the minus strand of JAILOD010000168.1, from coordinate 1,639 downwards.
CTTCTGCAACTACTGCAAAGCCACGGCCCGCATCACCGGCACGTGCTGCCTCGATGGAAGCATTGAGAGCAAGAAGGTTTGTCTGGCTTGCGATAGAGTTGATAGCTTCAACCTTATTATTGATATTATCAACAGCCTTGCTGGTAGCACCGATCTTCTCTGCGATCTCGTCGATAGCCTTGCTCATCTGCTCGGATGAAGTCTTAAGCTTTTCAAGCTGCTCTGCGGAATCCTTGCTGTCTGTGCTCATGTGCTTGGCTGCTTCTTCAAGCCTCTCGGAATTATCAGTAACATTCTGAATATTGTCTGAAATACGGTTTGTATTCTCTGTAGCGTTCTGGATCTCGTCTGCCTGCTGTGTAGCGCCGGTTGCAATATCCTGAACTGCATTCGAAACATCGTCTGCTGTCTGAGAGATCTGGTTTGTTGTCTCTGCCAGCTCGTTGGAAGAATCACTTACATGAGCTGCGGAGGATTTGATACTGCCAACGATATCTGACAATGTATCAATAAGTGAGTTGGTCTCTTCGATCATGTCACCGAACTCATCCTTACGTCCGACATATTTGTCGATCTTCTTGAAGTGTCCGTTTGCAAGACTATCAAGTGTTTCGTTAACAACAAAGATAGGTGCGGTAAACGAATTTGCAAGAAGGAATGAAACAACTGCGGCTGCGATCAGCATTATGATACCGATTATTACGTTTATGACGGCACTTCTTGTAGCTGATGACATTGTGTCCTTATAATCTCTGGCTACAACGAGTACCCACGGAGTCTGGTCTATTCCGATATAGGAAAGGATTGACTTTGCGCCGTATTCATTTGTTACCATGGTGCCTTCATCATTAGATCTTGACTCCTGGAAGAACTTGTAACCCGAGAAGTTCTGTTCGCTTCCGACTGCGATCTCGGCAACGGAATTTGCGATCTCGTTGCCCTCTGAGTCAACTGCGAAGACAGTAAGCTTATCGCCTGCTTTTTCGGCAAAGATCTCGTGAAGGGTGGAAAGGTCAACGTTTCTCTGAAGAACACCGATAACTGTCTTTCCGTCTTCATCAAAAATGGGATAAATGGGAACCACGATACGTGTTCCGGATGACTTTGATACGATAACATCCGAAAGATGCTTCTGTCCCTTCATTGCCTGTATAAAGTAATCTCTTGTGGAGATATCAACGCAGTCACCCTTTGAACGTGCTATCTGGAAACCGTCGGCAGGTGTAAGAACGGTATTGTTTCCGTCTCCTAAACCTTCATCTATGGTTTTAAGATAGGCAACCATTTTTTCGGTATCTCTCTGCTCCGGAGCTGCCTTGATGAAATCCCTTAAATAGGGTGATTCCGCTGCTGCGGAAAGAGATGCAAAATTCTGATTGATGATATCAACAAAGTTGGACTCGATCAGCTCTGCCTGTCCAAGGTTGATCTCTTCAGCATCGGTGAGAGCCTTACTGGTTGAACTGCGGTAGTTGACGATGGTTGTGACGATAAGCGGAATTGCAGCAACCAGGATCATTATAAGAATGAGCTTGGTTTTTACGCTGTCAAAAACGCTTTTCTTTGAAGCTTTAGATTCCATAATAAAAATCCCTCCTGAACTTTTTAATACATATAATTTATTAAAAACCGGATTTTC
>JAILOD010000120.1 GCA_024691015.1 Lachnospiraceae bacterium | reverse complement strand
TGCACTGTCCTTTTTATTAAAGCGTTCCGTCAAGGAGTCCTCATCATCTATGTCAAGCCTCACATAAGGCATAACTCCGGCAACTCTGACACCGGCCTTCTCCTCAAGCATCCTGAGCCCCGGTTCAAGGATTGTCTTATCTCCCCTGAACTTATTTACAACCAGACCTTTTACGTAATTCTTTTCTTCTTCATCCAGAAGGATCATTGTGCCGACAAGTTGGGCAAACACTCCGCCTCTGTCGATATCGCCGACTAAAAGCACCGGAGCATGAGCCATTTTGGCCATCCCCATATTTACAATATCATCCTTCTTCAGGTTGATCTCCGCCGGACTTCCTGCTCCCTCCAGTACGATGATGTCATTTTCCTCGTCCAGCTTATTAAAAGCCTTCATAATATCCGGGACAAATTCCGGCTTTCGCCTGTAGTACTGTGTTGCAGACATAGTCCCCACAACCTCGCCGTTAACAATGACCTGGGAACCCGTATCGTTTGTAGGCTTTAAAAGGATAGGATTCATAATGACATCCGGCTCGACCCCTGCGGCTTCTGCCTGCATAACCTGAGCCCGGCCCATTTCCAGACCTTCCTTTGTAATATATGAATTAAGTGCCATATTCTGGGACTTAAACGGAACCGTCTTAAAGCCCTCCTGATGAAAGACTCTGCAAAGTCCCGCTGCCAGCAGGCTTTTCCCTGCATTGGACATCGTCCCCTGCACCATGATCTTCTTAGCCATTATCTCTCTCCACGGATTTATCTTTTCAGTTTATAAAGCAGGGCATTGCAGATTGCTGCAGCCACGTTGCTTCCGCCCTTATTTCCACGGGCCACTATATAAGGCGTATCGCCTTCGATGATAAGCTCCTTCGACTCCACTACATTTACAAATCCGACCGGCACACCTATTATAAGGGCCGGTTTCATCCTGCCTTCTTTTATAAGCTCGTCAGCCCTAATAAGGGCCGTCGGCGCATTTCCTATCGCAAGGATCAGAGGACCGCTTATTCTGCAGGCCTTTTCCATACTGACCATAGCCCTTGTTATGCCGCTTTCCTTTGCGATAGCAGCCACATCATCATCTGACATATAGCAGAGGGCTTCACCGCCAAAGCTCTCTAAAATCTTTTTATTTATACCGGCCTTTGCCATCTGCGTATCCGTAACGATAGTGGCTCCGGATTTTATCGCCTCAAGAGCCTTCTCAACCACACCGTCTGAAAAAACAAGATTGTCCGCATAATCAAAATCTGCAGAAGTATGAATGACCCTTTTTACTATATCGTCCTTATCTTCTCCGAAGCTTCTGCCACCAAGGCGTTCTGTGATGATCTCGAAGCTCCTCTTTTCTATATCCATGGGTTTTACGATTTTTATATCCGACATATCTATCCTCTATTAAACTCCCTTGTATCCTCTGGGCGTAACCATTTTCCCGTTTATGATCTTTGTCTGGCTGTTTCCTACAAAGACCGTTGTGAACATATCAACCTGTGTGTCCGATAGCTCCTCTAAGGTGCAGATAGTCCCTTCTTCACCTTCACGCCCTATATTCTTAACATATCCGCAGGGGGTTTTCTGATCCTTATGACGCATCATAAGCTCACAGGCTTTTTTAAGATAATCCGCGCGTTTCCTGCTGGACGGGTTATAAAGGCAGATTACAAAATCAGCCTCGGATGCAAGAAGAAGTCTCTTTTCTATTTTTTCCCAGGGTGTAAGCAGATCGCTTAAGCTGATGACAGCAAAATCATGGATAAGCGGTGCTCCCAGAACGGCTGCCCCGCTTAAGCAGGCAGAAATTCCGGGTACAACCTCGATCTCTATCTCGCTGTGATCCTCACAAACCTCACACACAATACCTGCCATTCCGTACACACCCGAATCTCCGCTGCATACAACGGCTGTGGTCTTACCCTCTAAGGCATATTCCATTGCTTTCCTGCAACGGTCCACCTCCTGTGTCATTCCGGAAACATATACCTCTTTTCCTTTTATAAGCTCCTCTATCAGTTCCACGTATACCTTATAGCCCGTTATTACCTCACATTCCTCAATGGCCTCGAGCACTCTCCCCGTCATCTGGTCCCTTCCTCCGGGACCCAGTCCTATAACATAGATCTTCTTCATTTCATCACCCTTCTGTATTGCTTTAATCAAAAAAATAAGCTTTGTTTATCACAAAGCTTATTATATCGTGCTGCTTCTCTGTTGACAAACGAAACAACAACAGACAGATTAAAATATTTAAAAGGGCGATGACTTATAAAAAATGCTTTATAAACAGGCTCTGTAAATATTCTCTACATCCTTTTCATTTAATTTAACATAAGCGCGACTCGATAAACCGCTTGTTCTCACAGCTTCCCGTGCCATAAGTGTAAAATCCGAATCATCGATACCGATCTCTGTCAGTGTTCCGGGCAACCCCAGCTCCTTAAAGAATTTCTCAGTACGCTCAATTCCTTCAAGTGCGGCATCTCTGTCGTTTCCGGAATTCACTCCCCAAACCTCCCTTGCATAAGTTGCAAAACGTTTTTCGGTTTCGGAATTCAGTACATATCTCATCCAGGCAGGGGTAAGGATAGCGAGTCCCACTCCGTGTGTTATATCGTAAAAAGCTGATAATTCATGCTCGATCGGATGAACACTCCAGGCTCCTCCTTTGCCGAACGTAAGCAGGTGATTCAATGCTATCGAACTTGTCCACATAAGGTTTGAACGTGCCTCATAATTATCCGGCTCCTTCATTGCCACAAGTCCGTATTTAAAGCAGGTCTTAAGGGCAGCTTCACTGAATCTGTCAGTAAGAAATGCCCCGTCGTTTGGCTGAAAATACTGCTCGAATATGTGCGAGACAATGTCCGCACAGCCTGCCGCAGTCTGCTTTGGAGGAAGCGTATACAGATATGTGGGATCACATACCGAGAGCGTAGGATAAAGCAGAGGATGGTTTATTTCCAGCTTCTCCTTTGTTTCCTCATTGCTGATAACGGCTCCCGGGTTCATCTCCGACCCGGTTGCACATATGGTAAGCACGGTAAATATGGGAAGCGCCTTTTTTACAAGACTTCTGTCCAGAACCAGGTCCCACGGATCCCCGTCATAGAAGGCTGCAGCTGCAATGTGTTTTGACGCATCTATGGTACTTCCGCCGCCTACTGCAAGCACGACATCTATATTATGCTCTTTACAGAGCCCGGCACCCTCCTTTACCGATGAAAGCTTCGGATTCGGTTCTATTCCGGGAAGCTCTACTATCTCAAAGCCATCAAGAACCTCATATACCTTATCATACAACCCGGTCTTTTTTATGCTTCCTCCACCATATACCAAAAGTACCTTTTTCCCGTATTTTCCTATCTCTGTGGAAAGACACTCTATCTTATCCTTACCGAAGCGTATGTCGGTCGGGACACAAAAATCATAGCTGTTCATAACGCTTCCGCCCTCCTTATATCTTTGCCTTGAACCTGTCGTATCTTAAAGATGAAAGGTCCACATCGGTTTTTCCCGTTGCTATAAGCTGTGCCAGCTGATGAGCCGCTGCGGGACCTATCCCGAACCCGTGACCCGTCATTGCGCAGGACGTATATAAGCCCGGAACCTCATCGATCGCTCCCACAACCGCTACACCATCCGCACACTTATCGCTCCATCCGGCCCAGGTTCTTACTATCTTGGCATTTGAAAGATCCGGGAAATATTTCATAATACCTCTGCATATACAGGGTGCGGTCTTTGCATTTGTGACCGGTGTTCCGTTATCCTTATTACTGCCCTCAAAGCCCGACGAACCACCGAAGACAAAGGATCCGTGCTTTGTCTGATGCCCGTAGAAATCCGCTTCCGCAGTTCCCAGCATCTGATCGAACATATGCGGCTCAGCCTCTGTAACAAGGCATTCCAGAAGCGACCTGGTCATAGGGATATCCACGCCTACGCTTCCGAGCAGCTCCCTGCTGTCATAGCCCGCTGCCACAAGTATATTCTCTCCCTCGAATACATCACCTGATTCACATACGGCCTTTCTCACCCTTCCCTTTACCATCCTGAGTTCTTTAACCTTTTCGCCGGAAATAAAGGTAACTCCGAGCCTTCTTGCCATTTTATAAAATCCGAGCGTTGTTGTAAGAGGATTAGCATGACCATCAGTCGGACACCAGCTTGCACAGGTAACCTCATCCGAAAGATAAGGGTTTATGCTCTTTACCTCATCCGCATCGATCATCCTTACATCCAGGCCCACCTTCTTTGCATTATCCGCCAGGTTGGTAAGTATGGCCTTATGCTTATCGTTTTTCCCAAGACGGAGGTTTCCGTCCTGATGGTATTCACAATCCGTCTCCAGCTCTTCAGAAAGAGTGGGCCAGAGATTTTTAATACCGTACATTACAAGCGGCAGCTCTCTTACGTCCCTTCCGGACTGTCTTACTCCTCCGCCGTTCCTGCTGGAGCCTCCGTTTCCTATAAAATCACTGCCCTCTAAGACGATCACACTTAAACCGCGTTTTGCAAGATAATATGCTGCGGCATTTCCTATTATTCCTCCGCCGATAACAACCACTTCAGCATTTGTCTTCATACCGATCCCTCCTCTTTAGCCTCATTTGCGAAGATCTTCATCTCAATCGGACGCATTGGAACACGGCTTGTAGCGGGTTCTATTTCAGCAGGAGAAACGCCGAGTTCTCTTGCCACGATCCCCTTGACGAGTCTTGAACAGGTCTGCCCCTGGCAAAGCCCCATTCCTGCCCTTAAATATCTTCTGATCTCCGTTATGGTCCACATTCCGTCATGGACTGCCTGTCTTATCTCACCTTTTGTTATCTCTTCGCATCTGCAGATCAGCATGTCATCGTCCGGTGCCGGTACAAAAGGCCCTATATCTCTTGATCTGTCGTTTACCTGGTTCATAGCTTATCCCTCCTGTTCTCCGGTCTTAAAAAACCTTGCCGTCATAGCAAATTCCTTAGGTACTCTCATAGTCAGAAGATGTGTCTTGTCAAATGCCTTCAGGCTCTTAACCGAAACCACCTCTGCATCACAGACCTTCTTTCCGCTCCTTCCGAGGGCAATTCCCTTTGTACCCGCTTCGGGCAGAGGAAGAAATTCATATGGAAGCGTTACAGTGGCACTTCCGTCGCCGCAGTCCTCGTCAACCAGGAAAATAGCCTGTCCGGAGCAGCTTGCAACACACATACCGCAATTGATGCATTCACTTCCATCCACAGCTATCGGGAGAGATGTAATATTACTTCCGATCGATATACATTTCTTCGGACACGCATCCTGACAGGGGTTACAGGGTATGTTCTGTGTACACTCTATAACGGGATGAACTCCCTTTTTATGCGTTACGCCCGGGAAACGGCCGATCTCGTCATCCGCAACATATCCTTTTTTCAGAAGATTCTCTGAGATCTCAATTCCCTCTTCCGTTTTCTCTATCTTTTTTCCTCTGTTCTTCGGTGCAAACATTCCCTGACGCAAACCGTCAAGTGCCGATTCCAGGCTTTTTAACTGCTCCTCTGTCTCGCCATTTCCCACATATCCAAGATATTCTGCAGCAATAACACCGGCCATACGGCCCTCTATCATAGCTGAAGATGCTTCTTCTATTCCGGACACATCACCTGCAACAAATACTCCGGGAAGAGAGGTACGCCCGTATTCATCACAGATCGGCACCTGTCCGCCTCTTTTAGGATTATCCTCCATTTTGGCTCCTGCCATTTTAAGAAGCTGCGACATTGGTGACAGACCAACCGCAAGACAGATCGTATCAACCTCAAAATGCTTCTCCGTACCCGGTATAAACTGAAACTTCTCATCAACCTCCGCTATGGTTACACCCTCTACCTTTTCTTCTCCTTCCGCCTTCACGATGGTGTGTGAAAGATAGAACGGCACTCCCGTCCTTGCCACCTTTGCGGCATGTACTCCGTATCCGCCTACACGTGGTGCGGCATCAACTAATGCAACCACCTCACAACCGCACTGCAGAAGCTGGAATGAAACAACCAGTCCCACGTTACCGGACCCCAGCATAAGCACCTTTTTACCGGGCAGTACACCGTGCAGGTTCATCATGGTCTGTGCGGCTCCCGCTCCTATAACACCCGGAAGAGTCCAGCCTGGGAAGGTTACCATGTTCTCAGCCGCTCCTGTTGCGATAACGATCGCATCAGCTTTATAATGCTTTATCTCATCTCCTGTCTTTACCACTACTTCCTTATCCTGATAAAGACCTATCACGGTTGCGTTAAGCTCAACCTTAACTCCGACCTCAGCCGCCTCTTCAAGAAGCTCACGACCTATAACAAAGCCTCTGACCTTTGCC